>JBFJYB010000345.1:0-3162 GCA_041622835.1 Acidimicrobiales bacterium
CTCAGCGGGCCCGGGCGGCCTCGAACCGGTCGTAGAGCCCCGCTACCGCCTCACCGAACTGCCGGAGCACGCCGGGGCGGATGCAGTAGAACGTCCGCCCCCCGTCGGGGCAGGCGTACAAGACACTGGAGTCGCGAAGGATCCGGAGATGCTCGGAGACCGTCGACTGGGCGAGCGGTGACCGCTCGGCGATGTCACCGGCACACAGAGGCGTACCGCACTCGAACTGCTCGACGATCGCGATCCGGGCCGGGTGGGCCAGGCCCTTGGCGATCTCGGCGATCTCCCCTGCATCCAGAGCCGAAGGATCAGTGACGTCGCACCGCGGTCGAGATGGCTCCATGTGGCGCCCCGTGAGTCGTTGATCGATGGTCCCGCCAACCGCTTGCCGGCAATAGAGTCTTTGGACCCTGTCGGACCGGTGCGACACGTGACCGCTGCCGAGCACCAGGTGAGGGCTCGAGCACGGATATGGTCGGCTCCCATGGAATGGGCTCGACGGGGGGCACGATCGCGCCGAGGCGGTCCCAGGACGTGAGCACGACCGAGACGAAACCCGGCCGCCGGTGGCGGATCCCGAAGCGGCTCCGGCGGCTGATGCAGCTACTGCTGGGCCTGTTCGTGCTCAACACCTTCGTCCTCCCCCAGCTCGCCGGCACGCGCGACGCCATCGATCTCCTCGGCGACCTCAACCCTTTCCTGCTGCTGGCCGGCGCCGCCGCCGAGGTCGCCTCGCTGATGGCCATCGCCCACCTCGTCCGGACCCTGCTGCCGCCGGAGGACCGGCCGCCGTCGTGGACCGTCAACCGCATCGTGCTCGCGGCCCGGGCGACCAGCCGGGTCGTGCCGGGCGGCGCAGCCGCGGGCGGGGTGCTGACCTACCGGCTGCTGCGCCGGGTCGGCGTGCCCACCGGGCAGGCCGGCTTCTCGGTCGCCACCCAGAGCCTCGAGTCGGCGGCCGTTCTCGTCGCGATCCTCTTCGTCTCGATGATCGTGTCGATGCCGCTCACGGGCCTCAACGCCGCCTATCTGACCGTGGCGACCATCGGGGCGGTGCTGCTGATCGGGCTGGGCGCGCTCATCATGAGCGTCAGCGGCGAGCGGGCCGGCTCGGGCGACCTGGCCCGCCGGTTCGCCACCTTCACCCGCGTGCTCGATCCCGACCGGCTCGAAGGCATGCTCCGGACCCTCGGCGCCCAGATCACCCAGCTCACGGCCCAGCCCCGCGAGCTGGCCCGCCACGTCGGCTGGTCGGCGACCTATTGGCTCCTCGACGCCGCGGCGCTGGCCATCTTCCTCGCTGCGTACGGCCACTGGACCCGGCCCGACGCGCTGCTCGTCGCCTTCTGCGTGGCCAACGTGGCCGCCACCCTGCCCATCACCCCCGGCGGCCTGGGCGTCATGGAGGTCACGCTGTCGGCGGCACTGGTCGGGTTCGGCGTCGACAGCAGCGTCGCCCTGCTCGGTGTCGTGTCGTGGCGGCTGGTCAACTACTGGCTGCCGATCCCGGTGGGGGCCGCCGCCTACCTGTCGCTGCGGGTCGCGAGGCCGGACACCCCGACGCCCGAGTCGCTGGAGGAGCTGGCCGACGAGGCCCGCGTCGAGGCCGAGGAGATCCTCCCGTGGCGCCACGGCGACCACCACCACCACTAGCCCGAGCTCCGGCCCCACACCTCCCCTGCATTTCTCACTGATCCCGTGATCACTGCCAGGGCGACGAGTACGAAGCCAGGGTCCGCATGTAGTTGGCCCGCTCGAAGGCCGTCGGGTCGGGCGACGACCGCTGGCTGAGGCTGCCCTTCGCCTGGGCGACCGACGTGTACTCGCGCTCGGTGAACCAGCGGCGCACCCCGTCGAGGATCGGCGTGAGGTGGGCCGGGCCGTGGCGGAGCAGCGCCGAGGCCATCATGACGACGTCGGCACCGGCCAGGACCAGCTTCACGACGTCGGTGTCGGAGTGCACGCCGGTGGTCGCGGCGAGGGACGCGTCCACCCGCCCGTGCAGGATGGCGGTCCACCGCAGGACCAGCCGCATCTCGGCCGGCGAGCTCAGCACCAGGTCGGGCACGACCGAGAGCTCGTCGAGGTCGAAGTCGGGCTGGTAGAAGCGGTTGAACAGCACCAGACCGTCGGCGCCGGCGTCGACCAGCCTCTTCGCCATGTTGGCCGGTGAGCTGAAGAAGGGCCCGATCTTGACCGCCAGCGGGATCGACACCGAGGCACGCACCGCCTCGACGAGCCGCAGGTACCGGTCCTCGACCTCGGCCGCCGACGCCTCGACGTCGGCGGCGATCAGGTACACGTTGAGCTCGAGGGCGTCGGCGCCCTCGTCCTGGAGCATTCGCCCGTAGCTCGTCCAGCCCCCGGTGGTCGTACCGTTCAGGCTGGCGATGACCGGGATGCCCAGCTCGGCCTTGGCCGCGCACAGCGTCTCGATGTAGTGGTCGGGCCCGGTGTTGTAGTCGTCCAGCTCGGGGAAGTAGCCGTCGGCCGCCTCGCCGAACACCCCGGCCCCCGCCTCGAGGCCGGCGTGGATCGCCATCGCCTCGTGCTCGATCTGCTCCTCGAACAGCGACGGCAGCACCACCGCCGCGGCGCCGGCCTCCTCGAGGGCGAGCAGCGTCTGCACCTCGCCGGTCAGCGGGGACGCCGACGCCACGATCGGATGGGCCAGCTCCAACCCGAGGTACCGGGCGGTCAGATCGACGGTCATTCCTCGACCTCCGCATAGGTGGCGGTGCGCTGCACGTCGACCATCTGCTCGTAGAGATGCCAACGGTCGTCGATGTCGCGCTGGGCCGCGTCGAGCAGCTCGTCGGCGACGACCGGGTTGGCCCGAGCCAGCATGGCGAAGCGCGCCTCGGACATCGCGAACTCGCGGAAGCCGATCTTCGGCTTGCGGCTGTCGAGGTGCAGGCCGTGCTCGCCGACCGCCTCACGCTTCGGGTCGTACCGGTACAGGGGCCAGTACCCGCTCTCGGCGGCCGCCTTCTGGTGGCCGGCCATGTCGGTCATGTCGATCCCGTGGGCGATGCAGGGGCTGTAGGCGATGATCAGAGACGGCCCCGGGTGCGCCTCGGCCTCGGCGAAGGCCCGCACGACCTGGGTCAGGTTGGCGCCCATGGCGACCTGGGCGACGTAGACGTCGCCGTAGGCCATGGC
>JBFJYB010000346.1:0-3160 GCA_041622835.1 Acidimicrobiales bacterium
ACGTAGTTGCCGGTCTCGGCCGGAGCGCCCTCGGAGGTGATGACCGCCGGGTTGCCGGTGGCTGCGTCGAAGTCCTGGATGCTGACCCGATGCGCGCCCGGGAGGCTGTCCGAGATCTCCGACGCCGCCGTGGTCAGCACGTCGCGTCGCTCGGGGGTCGGTTCGGCGGCGCCCGGTGGTTCCCTACGATCGACGTGGCGGCCCATGTCTCCCCCTCCGATGCGTCGGTGCCCCCAGCCTAGTTTCTCGACCGACCGGTGGCGCCGGTGACAAGCGACGGTCTACTCGGTGGGCTCGTCCGACGCAGGCGGGCGTTGGATGGTGATGTGCCCCTCGAGCAGCTTCGAGTTCGGGATCAGGGCGACCTTGCCGTCGTCGAGACCGATCTCGACTGCAACCGACTGGACCCGGAGGACCTCGCCGCTGACGTCGTCGATCGTCAGCCGGTCGCCGGCGTGCACGATACGGCGCAGGGCGCGTCCGGCCGCCACCTCGGTCGCCACCTGGCGGCTGCCCAGGCCGACCATCAACGCGGCCGCCAAGCCGATGCTGAACAAGATGGCGGCGATCGAGATGTTGATGATCGTCGTGTCGATCCCCAGCTGAGCGGCAGCCAGGATGATGGCGAACGCCATGATCACCGCCCGGGCGAGCACCGGCACCTGCCGCTGCGCCTGCCCGGTGGCGCGGCTCAGCGCCTGCTCGAGCCCGGCGGCGGCGAGCGTCGCCGCCACGTGGCCGAGGATGACGACGATCAGCGCCGACATGATGTCGGGCACGGCGGCCACGAGGTCGTCGGGGATGTCCTCGAGCGCGGCCTTGTTCACGAAGCCGAGCGCCGCCATGAGCGCCGCGACCAGGCCGATCGAGAAGACGAGGCTGCCGACCGGCGCCGAGGCTCGCTGGGCCATCTCCGGCCGGGAGGGCTGCGCCAGCAGGTTCCGGACGATCCGGCCCGCGAGGGCGGCGACGACGAGGCCGGCCGCGAGGGTGATTGCGGCCCAGATCCAGTCGTTCATGCCGGTCGTCTCCCGTGGTCGGTCATGGGCGTGGGTCCTCGCTGAGGGCGCGGGCGACGTGCACCGGCAGGCCCATGAGGTCGGCGACCGTCTGGAGATCCTGCCGCGTCTGCATCTTATGGGCGATGCCGCTGGCGAGCCGGGGAGCGAGGCCGGCGGGCGGGGCCAGTGCCTGCCGGAGGGCGTCGCCGATGCTCGGCCCGACGCTGGCCATCTCCTCGAGCCGGTTGGCGCAGCGCTCGCAGGTGCCGAGATGGTCGTCGAGCTCGGGCCGGTCGCCGGCCAGCCAGGCGGCGAGCCGCTTGCGGGACGGATGTCCCGGCCTCACGACACCCACTCCTCGAGGGCGTCGGCGAGGTGGCGGCGGGCGCGCAGGAGGCGGGTCTTCACCGTCGGCAACGGCACACCGAGCACGTCGCAGATCTCCTCGTAGCTCATCGCCTCGAGCTCGCGTAGGACGACGATGCTGCGGCTGAGGTCGTCGAGCTGGTCGAGGCTCGCCATGAACCGTTCGAGGGCCAACCGGTCGGCGACGTCGTCGTGCACGGTCCGCACGGTCGGGCGCTCGGGCAGCTCGTTCGGATCGCGTGCCTCGTCGCGACGCCGCCGGACCGTCGAGATGGCGGTGTTGTGGGTGATGCGGAGGATCCAGTTGCGAAGCGGTGCGTCGCCGCGGAACGTCGCCAGCTTCTGCCAGGCCTTGATCAGCGCGTCCTGGGTCACGTCCTCGGCCAGGTCACGGTCGCCGGTGATCGAATAGGCCACGCGATAGGCGGCGTCGCTGTGCTCCTCGATCAGCGCCGAGATGTCGACGGTGGTGGGATCGATGGCGAACGGAGGGAGGCCGGCCGATCGTGCGGCCGGCACCGGGCCGTCGGCGGCGGCGTCGGTCGCGGGGAGCTGCGGGGTGGGGAGACGGGCCGGCCCGAGCACCCGATCGATCCACAGCCACAGACGGCCGTACAGCTCGAGCGCGGAATCGATCACCATCGTCGGTCAGACGCTCCTGCTCCCGCAGAGGTCGCGGGGCCGGGCGCCGAGAGTGTAGGGCGGCGGCGCGTCAGAGCTCGGCTTCAGAGCTCGGCGATGAGCTTGAACGCCTCGCCCACCTCGACGCCGGCGAGGCGGCCGTGGTCCCGCAGCTCGTCGTCGATCCGCCGACGGAACGCGTCTCGCTGGTGGCCCGTGTCGTCGTCGCTGATGCCCATCGTCGACTCGAACTGGCTGAGGTGGGCCTCGAGCGCGTCGATCTTGGCGCCCTCGAACCCCGAGACCGACTCGACGTGGTCGGGCTCGTCGGCTTCGAACAGCAGGAGGGCGTCGGGCCGGTGGTGGGCAAGGCCCAGGTCGGGGAAGAAGTGCGGATCGCGGGCTGCGACCACGCCGTCGACGGTCAGCCGGCCGGCGTGACGGTGATCGGGGTGCAGGCGGTAGCGCTTCCACGGGTCGTGCCCGAGCACGACCTCGGGTCGGAGACGTCGGATCCACGCCGCCACCTCTCGACGCTGGTCGATCCCGGACTCGAGCTCGCCGTCGGTGTGGTCGAGGAACACCAGGTCGCCGGTGGTCCCGAGTGCGCGGGCCGCGTCGACCTGCTCGCGCTGGCGTCGGGCGACCAGCGCCTCGATGTCGGCCGATGCGTCCCAGGTGCCCTTCGACCCGTCGGTGCACACCATCAGGGCCACCTCGCACCCCGCCGCCGACCACTTGGCCAGCGTGGCGCCAGCGCCGAACTCGATGTCGTCGGGGTGCGCGCCGATGGCCAACGCCCGGCCAGGCGGGCGCAGGTCGCGCGACACGGTGCCCGTGACGGTCACGATGCGGTGGGCGTGGCAGCGAGCCGGGTCGCGGCCGAGGTCGGGAGCTCGAGATCGCCGGGCTCGTCGACGTCCCAGGCCAGATCGGGATCTCGTACCACCCGGAAACCGAGGCCGCGGCGCAACGTCTCGGTGAGGTGGCGGGAGAACGAGCCCGGACCGTACGAGAACCGGAAGCCGCTGGCCGTCGGCACGCCGATCACGTTGGTGCCGTCTCGGACGCGGTCGGGGACCAGCGTGATCCCGGACCAGTCGGCGACCCAGGCCAGCGAGGTGGCCATGGGGAGGTCGCTGTGGGCCACCACGGCCCGCTCGACACCACGC
>JBFJYB010000347.1:0-3155 GCA_041622835.1 Acidimicrobiales bacterium
GCGCCGAGCTTCGCGACCAGCCGTGGCTGCTGCCGCAGCTGCTGAGCCGGCCCGAGGCGCTCGACGCCATCACCGACCCGTCGAGCGACCTGGACGACGTCGTCTCGCCGTTCCTGTTGTTCGCGGTGATCTCGCATCGCGCCGCCACGGAGCTGGCGTCGGCCACGCACGTGAACGACTGGTTCGGTCCCCGCTCGCGGATCCCGGTCTTCGACGTGGCCCCGCTGCACGAGTTCGCCCGCGACTCGGGCCGGCTGCTGTTCCTCGCCGGCCTGCTCGCGTCGTTCACCGGCGAGCGGCCGTCGCCGGTGCCGGTCGACAGCCTCGACCTGGGCTCGCTCGCGCTCTGGCACGACGCAGTGGGCGACGGCGACCGGCCGACCCTGCTCCGCCAGCTCGGCGACCTCGCCCTCTTCCTGGCCGGGGTCTTCCCCGACCGGACGGGCCCCTGCCCGCTGACCATCGAGGACGCCGCCCGGCTCGGCCACACCTTGGCGCTGAGCTCCGACGAGATCCTCGCGCTGGTCCGGTCCGACTCGCTCTCGCCGGGCATCGACGCCCTCGAGTCGCTCGGCGAGCGGTGGTACCGGGCGGCGATCGACGAGGGCAGCGACCGCTCGCACCCGGTCCTGGCCGACGTGGCATCGCGGTTCCGGTCCGCCCGCCGGTTCCTCAACCACGTCGTCGACACCTACGTCTTCCCGTCGGCGGGAGGAATGGGAGTGGCCACCGCCTGACCGGCGTCGCCGATCCCGGGACCACCGCGAGTGACAGACTGTCGGTGATGGTGCATCGCAACGCCTACATGACCGACGAGCTCCAGGCGATCTACGACCAGACCGTCGAGTTCGTCGCCAACGAGGTCACCCCCAAGGCCGACCAGTGGGAGCTCGACGGCAAGGTCCCACGCGACATCCTCCGCCAGATGGGCGAGCTGGGCATGCTCGGGCTGCGCGTGCCCGTGGAACTGGGCGGCCTGGGCCTCGGGCCGCTCGCCTCGGCCGCCTTCTCCGAGGCGCTGGGGGCCTCGACCTTCGGGGGCTTCGACGTCACGGTGCTGGTGCACACCGACATGGCCGGCCCTCACATCGTCAACTCCGGCACCCCCGACCAGCTCGAACGGTGGATGCCCGGCATCCTCTCCGGCGAGACGATCCTGTCGATCGGCGTGACCGAGCCCGACGCCGGGTCCGACGTGGCCGGCATCCGGACCGGCGCAGCCCGCGACGGCGACGGCTGGCGGATCACCGGCCGCAAGACCTTCATCACCACCGGCGTGTACGGCGACCTCACGATCCTCGCGGCCCGGACCGATCCCGACGACAAGTACGGGATCTCGATGTTCCTGGTCCCCCGGGGCACCGAGGGGTTCGAGGTCGCCAAGAAGCTCGACAAGCACGGCTGGCGCTGCTCGGACACCGCCGAGCTGGTGCTCGACGAGGTGTGGGTGCCCGACGACCAGCTGCTCGGGACCGTCCACCGCGGCTTCTACGAGACGATGAGGAACTTCCAGAACGAGCGGATGGTGCTGGTCGGGATGGGCGTGGGCGCCGCCCAGCGGGCCCTCGACCTCACCCTCGAGTACACCCAGAGCCGCACGGCCTTCGGCGGCACGCTGTTCGACCTGGGCGCCATCCGCCAGCGGCTCGCCATGGACCAAGCCCGCCTCGACGGGGTGCGGGCGTCCATGTACCACGCCGCCTGGTTGGGCGAGCAGGGTCTCGACAACGTCAAGGAGATGTCGGGCGTGAAGGCGTGGGGCTGCGAGTGCATCAACCGGGTCATGTACGACTGCGTCCAGTTCCACGGCGGCATCGGGTACATGGCCGAGTCGGCCATCGACCGCATGGCGCGCGATGCCCGGGTGCTGACGATCGGCGGCGGCGCCACCGAGGTCATGCTCGAAGAGGTCGCCAAGCGGTCGGTCGTCTGAGGCCGTGACCGACTCCCCGTGGTCCGGCGACGCCTGCTCGCTCGTCGACGCCTATCGGGCCGGCGAGCTGACCCCTGTCGAAGAGCTGGAGGCGACACTGGCCGCCATCGACGGGTCCGACCTGAACGCGTTCTGCCACGTCGACGCCGATGCCGCGATCGAACAGGCCCGCCAGGCCGACCTCACGCTCCCGTTCGGCGGGGTGCCGGTCGGCGTCAAGGAGCTTCAGGCGGTGGCCGGGTGGCCCTACACCGAGGCATCGGTTCCCCTGGCCGATCGGGTGGCGACGCAGAGCGCGACGATGGTGGAGCGGCTGGTCGGCGCCGGTGCCGTTCTCGCCGGCCAGACGACGTCGAGCGAGTTCGGCGGCGTCAACCTCACCCGGACCGTCCTCCACGGCACGACCCGGAACCCGTGGCATCGGGACCGGACACCGGGCGGGTCGTCCGGCGGTTCTTCGGCCGCGGTCGCCGGGGACCTGGTGCCCATCGCCACCGGCGGCGACGGTGGCGGCTCGATCCGGATCCCGGCGGGGTTCTGCGGTCTCGTCGGTCTGAAGGCCACCTATGGTCGCATTCCCCGAGGCCCCGGCCTCGAGCTGGGAAACCTCACCGCGGTGGCCGGTTGCCTGGCTCGGTCCGTGCGTGACACCGCCCGGTTCTTCGACGTGGTCGGTGGCCATCATCCGACCGATCCCCTGTCGCTCCCGCCCACCGAGCCGTGGGAGCCCCGGCTCGGAACCCACGACGTGAGCGGCCTCCGGGTGGCGGTGGTGCCCGACTGGGGCGGGGCGGTCGTGGCGCCGGAGCCATGGTCGGTCGTCGAGGAAGCGGCCGAGGCGCTGATCCGCGACCACCAGTGGCGGCGGATCGACGTCGACACCGCCCTTCCCCGGGTGGGGGCCGCCTGGAGCCTCTCGGGAGTCGTCGGCATCTTCGCCGCGCTCGGAGACGCTTGGCCGGACTGTGCCGACGACCTGACGCCGGAGATGCGCTCTGGCCTCCGATCGGCCGAGGGCCGGTACGGGCTGGAGGCGCGGATCCGGATCGAGCAGCGGCGCACCGCCCTCAACGAGGCCATGGCCCGGATCTTCTCCGAGGTCGACCTGGTGCTGACGGCGTCGAACCCCGAGGTGGCCTTCGCCGCCGACGGTCCGCTCCCGGACACGTTCGGGGGAGTCGAGACCGGCGCCGACAACAACGGCCGGCTCACCTTCCCCGCC
>JBFJYB010000348.1:0-3153 GCA_041622835.1 Acidimicrobiales bacterium
ACGTCAACGACGGTGCCGGTAGCTTCACCGACACCGGCCAGGTGCTCAGCTCGGCTCGCAGTGCCAACGTGGCCGTCGGCGACCTCGACGGTGACGGCGACCTCGACATCACCTTCGCCAACAACGGCTCGGCGAACACGGTCTGGATCAACGACGGCACCGGCACCTTCACCGACTCCGGTCAGGCCCTCGGGTCGACCGCCACCACCGACGTCGCAGTAGGTGACCTCGACGGCGACGGCGACCTCGACGTGACCTTCGCCATCGACGGTTCGCCGAGCACCGTGTGGGTCAACGACGGCACCGGCGCCTTCACCGACTCGGGTCAGACGCTCGACCCTGGCCCCACCCAGGGCGTGGCGCTCGGCGACCTCGACGGCGACGGCGACCTCGACATCGTCTACGCCAACGACGGGTCGGCCAACACCGTCTGGCTCAACAGCTGACCCGGGAGGCGCTCAGCCGCCCGAGACCAGGTTGCCGAAGCGGTGCAGGGTGCGGCTCACCGACTGCTCGCGGAGGTAGTGCAGCAGCTCGACTCGACCGTCGGCCGTGACCGGAGCGTCGGCCAGATGGACGCGTGCGGCCATGGCCGCCGCCCGTACGGCATCGTCGACCGAGCCGACGACCCGGACCCGTTCGACACCGAGCGACGGCAGGCGAGCCGCGAAGTCGGCGTCGGTCTCGTCGTCGACCGTCGACTCGACCACCGGCACGCCACACCGCGCCGCGGCGGCGCGCACCCTCGCCATCTCGACCGGACGGGCGTCGCGTCCCGCCCGCAGCCCGACGCGCGGCAGCGGGCGGTAGCGGAAGACGTTGGCCTCGCAGAACAAGCCGGTGGGGTCGTGGTCGACTGCGAACTCCACGGCCCACCAGTGCTCGTCACTGGCGAGGGCGGCAGCGAGCCAACGCTCGTCGTCGCGCTCGGCGTCGCCCTCCGCGTCGGGCCGCCAGACCCCGAGCTGGCGCACGTAGTTCGGGCCGCCGGCCTTGGCGCCGGGTCCGACGCTCGACTGCTTCCAGCCTCCGAAGGGTTGGCGCTGCACGACGGCTCCGGTGATGACGCGGTTCACGTAGGCGTTGCCCACCTCGACCCGGTCGAGCCAGGTGGCTACCTCGCGGGGATCGAGCGTGTGGATGCCACCGGTCAGCCCGTAGGGGCTCGCGTCCTGGATGGCGATCGCCTCGTCGAGGTCGCGGGCGGGGATCAGGCCGAGTACCGGGCCGAAGCACTCGGTGAGGTGGAACCACGAGCCGGGAGCGACCCCGGTGCGGATCCCCGGCGACCACAGGTGCTCCGCCCCGTCCCGACGCTGCGGCGCGACAAGCCACTCCTCCCCCGGATCGAGCGTGGTGAGGGCCCGCTCCAGGCGGGGGTTGGTCCCGACCGTCGGGCCGACCACCGTCGCCGGGTCGACGACCGGCCCGATGACGAGGCTCTCGACCGCGTCGACGAGCTGACGACGGAACCGGGGCGACTCGTAGACGTCGCCCACGCAGATCGCGAGGCTGGCCGCCGAGCACTTCTGGCCGGCGTGGCCGAACGCCGACTGGACCAGGTCGGCGACCGCCAGGTCGAGGTCGGCGCTGGGCGTGATCACCAGCGCGTTCTTGCCCGACGTCTCGGCGAAGAGCCGCAGGTCGGGCTTCCACGATCGGAACAGGTCGGCGGTGTCGAGCGAACCCGTGAGGATCACGCCGTCGACCGTGGTGACCAGCCGGCGACCCACGTCGTCGTCGGGGGTCCGTACGAAGGCCATGACGTCGGTCGGCACGCCTGCGGACCGGCAGCACTCGGCGACGATCTCCGCGCAGCGCGGCGTCTCGGGCGCCGGCTTCAGGATCGCGGCGTTGCCCGCGGCCAGCGCGGCGAACACGCCGCCGGCCGGGATCGCCACCGGGAAGTTCCACGGAGGGACGACCGCGACCACGCCCAGGGGGTCGAACGCCGCCGCGTCGGACTCGAGCTCGAGGGCCCGGTCCGCGTAGTAGCGGGCGAAGTCGACCGCCTCGCTGATCTCGGGATCGGCCTGGGCGATGGTCTTGGCCGCCTCGTGCACCATGGCCGCCAGCAGGTCGCCCCGACGACGAGCCAGCTCGTCGGCCACGGCCCGCAACGTCCGGCGCCGCTCCGAGGCCGCCAGCGCAGCCCAGCCCCGTTGGGCCCGCCGCGCCGCGTCGACCACCCGGTCGACGACCTCGATCTCGGTGGTCACCGGCGTCGCCAGCGATCCGGCGCCGGCCGCGATGGCGTCGAGCGCCCACTGACGGTTGGCGGCCGAGGTCGGGTCGGTGTCGGGCTCGTTGGCGAACGGGGCCACCCCCACCGGCTCGTAGGGCCGGCTCCGGTCGAGCGACCGTCGACGCCCGGTCTCCGCCTCCCATCTCGCCGCGAGCGAGCGGCGCCAGTCCTTCGCGATGACGTCGAACGAAGCGGTTCCCGGCTGGAGCTGGCCGAGGATGCGCAGGAAGTTGTCCTCGGCCGAGTTCTCCTCGAGCCGCCGGAACAGGTAGCCGATGGCCACGTCGAAGTCCTGCGGGGCGACGACCGGCGTGTAGAGCAGCACCCGGCCCCGCTCGTCACGCACGGTGCGGGCCTCGGACGGCGCCATTCCCTGCAGCATCTCGATCTCGACCCGGTCGGCGACGCCGCGGGCGTCGGCCAACAGATGTGCCCATGCGACGTCGAGGAGGTTGTGGCTCCCGATGCCCACCCGTACCGCCTCGGTCCGCTCGGGCGTGAGCACCCAGTCGATGCACCGCTTGTAGTTGGCGTCGGTGTCGGCCTTGGTCGGGTAGGGGGCCTGCTCCCACCCGTGCATGGCGGCGTCGACCTTCTCCATGGCCAGGTTCGCCCCCTTCACCAGGCGGATCTTGATCTCGCCGCCGCCGGCCCGCCGGCGCTGGCCCGCCCACTCGACCAGACGCTGGAGAGCCGGGAACGAGTCGGGGAGGTAGGCCTGGAGCACGATCCCGGCCTCGTCGGCGCGGTACGGCTGCTCGTCGAGGACCCGGGTGAACGCCGCGATGGTCAGCTCGAGGTCGTGGTACTCCTCCATGTCGAGGTTGACGAAGGTCGACGTGCCCTGGGCCGCGGTGAAGATCCGGCGCAGCCGGTCGGCGACGCGGTCGAGACTGTCGTCCCACGCC
>JBFJYB010000349.1:0-3133 GCA_041622835.1 Acidimicrobiales bacterium
GGGCGACCGGGAGGCGATGGGCATCGACGAGGACTACCTTCGTGCTCTCGACTACGGGTTGCCCCCGACCGGGGGCATCGGGATCGGCATCGACCGGCTGGTGATGCTGCTGGCCGACGCGGGCAGCATCCGCGACGTCATCTTGTTCCCGACGCTGCGACCGGAGGCCGACGTCGACAGGGGCGAACAGTGAGGATCCTGATCACGGGAATGGGCGGCGAGATCGGCACGCGTGTGGCTCGGCGGCTCGAGCGGCGGCGCGACGTCGAGAGCCTGTGCGGCATCGACTTCGAACCGCCGAGGCGGAAGCTGGAACGAGCCGAGTTCCACTGGCTTCGCCCGACCGACCGAGACGGCATCACCGAGCTGGTCGAGGAGTTCAAGCCCGACTCGGTCGTCCACCTCGGCGTCTACGAGCCCCACAGCCGCAGTACGCCCGGCCAGGCCCGCTCTCGGACCGGCGAGGGAACCACCACCCTGCTCGAATGCCTCGACGTCGCCGGGTCGGTGGAACGGATCGTCCTCCGGTCCGGCATCGAGGTCTACGGCCGGGCCACCTCGCCCCCGGCCGAGCCCGACGAGAGCGTGACCACCGACCCGACGACGGAGTTCGGGCACCTGCTGGTCGACGCCGAGGAGGAGATCTGCGCGTGGGCCGACAGTGCCGGCGTGAGCGTGGCCCGCCTCCGGTTCGCACCGATCAGCGGGGCGCACATGCCCTCGCCGCTGGCCCGCTACCTCCGCATGCCGGTCGTACCGGTCGGTTGGCCCGGCGACCGGGGCTTCACCCTCGTCCACGTCGACGACGTGGGCCCGGCGGTGGCCGCCGCCCTCGAGCGCGACGTCGACGAGCCGGTCAACGTGGTGGGGCACGGCACGCTCACCCCGATCGAGGCCGTGCGGCTGGGCGGGCGCATCCCGCTGCCCATCATCGGCCCTGCGCTGCGGCTCGCCGGCGTGGTGACCGAGCTCCTCGGCAGCCCGCTTCCCGACCACACCCGTGAGCTGCTCACCCACGGCCGGGTGGCCGACGGGTCTCGGGCCGCCACGGTCCTCGGCGTCGCCACCACCCACTCGACCGCCGACGTGGTCGGCGACATCTTCGAGTGGGGCGCCGACGACTACCTCCGCAACTCGGCCGCGTGACCGCTACCTTCCTCGGGATGTCTTCAGTGGTCGCCGGCGACGGCACGCGCATCAGCTACGGCCAGTTCGGGCGGGCCGAGGGCGACCCCCTGCTGATGCTCATGGGTCTGGGGATCGACCGTTGGGGTTGGGTGCGCCAGCGAGGTGCGCTCGGGGCCCGCTACCGCTGCATCACCCCCGACAACCGCGGAACCGGGCTGTCCGACAAGCCCGAGGACGGATACTCGCTGGACGTGATGGCCGAGGATGCGATCGCGGTGCTCGACCACGCCGGGGTCTCGTCGGCGCACGTGATCGGTGCCTCCATGGGGGGCGCCATCGCCCAGGTGCTCGCCGTCCACCATCCCGACCGCGTCAGGTCGTTGACGCTGGCGTGCACGGCCGGGCGTCTCCACACGTGGCGACGGCAGCTGCTCGACGAGTGGTTGGACCTGCTGGCGACCCGGGGGCGGACCGCCTTCGCCCGCGAGAACCTCAGATGGGTGATCGGTGCCCGCCACCTGCGCCGCCTGTGGCCGGCGGCCGCCGTGGTCGCGCCGCTGGCCGTCCGGGCCCCGGTGCGGGGGATCCGGGGTCACATCCAGGCGCTGCTCGACGTGAGACCCGAGACCTACGAGGCCCTGGGCGCCATCGTCCCGCAGACCATGGTGATGACCGGCAGCCAGGACATCCTCACGCCGGTCGCCGACGCCGAGGAGCTGGTCGACCGCATCCCCGGGGCCCGCCTCGAGATCGTCCTGGGCGCGGCCCACGGCTTCATGGTCACCCGAGCTGCCGACTTCAACCGCCGCACCCTCTCGTTCCTCGAGTCGGCCACCCAGGCCCGGCGGGGCCTCGTCTAGTGCTGGGTGCGTCCGTCGCTTCGGCGGGCGGTCTCGGCGACGCGGGCCTCGACCCGGCCGATGAGATGGTCGGCGGCGGCTCGCAGCGCGTCCGAGGCGACGTTGGCCGGGAGCGCGGTCAGGGCGCTGGCCGCCTTGTCGGCCCGTGACCGGGCCACGTCGAGCGCCTCGTCGACGCCGTTGCTGGAGCGGATGAGCTCGAGGGCGGCGGAGCGCGAGTCGGGGCCGAGGTCGCGGGTCAGGTGGGAGGCCAGCTCCGGTCCGACCGGCGAGCGAAGGGCCCGGATCACCGGGAGGGTGTAGACGCCCTCCACCAGGTCGTTGCCGGCCGGCTTGCCCAGCTGGGCGTCGGTGGCGGTGACGTCGAGGATGTCGTCGACGATCTGGAAGGCGATCCCGTAGCTGTGGCCGAACTCGGTCACCGCGTCGACATCGGTCCGCTCGAGGCCTCCGACGATGCCGCCGATGCGGCACGAGCTGGCCAGCAGCGACGCGGTCTTGCCAACGATCGAGAGCTCGTAGGACTCCTCGGTCCGGTCGACGTTGTAGAGGTCGTCCTGCTCGCGGATCTGCCCCTCGCACAGGCGGGCGATGGTGTCGGCCAGCAGCCCGGCGACCTCGGTCCCCAGCGCGGCGGCCAGCTGTGAGGCGCGGGCCAGGAGGAAGTCACCGGCGAGGATGGCCCGCAGGTTGCCCCAGCGGGCGTTGACGCTGCTCACGTTGCGGCGGGTGGTCGCATCGTCCATCACGTCGTCGTGGTACAGCGATCCCAGATGGACCAGCTCGACGGCGACCGCCCCCTTGATGACGTCGTCGTCGACCGGCTGGAGCGTGTCGTTGGCGACCGCGGCGGTGGCGATGGCGAATCCGGGCCGGACCCGCTTGCCTCCGGCCCTGATCAGGTGGCTGGCGACCTCGGCCAGCAGCTCCGCATCGGTGTCGACCACTCGGAGCAGGGACGCCTCGACCCGTTCGAGGTCGACGGGCATGGTCGGCAGCAGCGACAGGGGACTGGCGGGCGCCACCCCGAGAGCCTACGGGCCCGCCCGCCCCTCCCACATCCCTGTTCGGCGGACGAATTGCACATTCCGCCGTCAGGAGCGACACGGAGTGTCGCGAGTAGGCGGCAACAACCACAGAGCCGA
>JBFJYB010000350.1:0-3131 GCA_041622835.1 Acidimicrobiales bacterium
ACGGCGGCGACGACCCGGGACGGCGCCTCGGAGAAGAGCATGCCCGGGCTGTCGACGCGGGCAACCGAGGCGCCGACGCCGGCGGCGATGGCCATCTCGGCCAGGGCCACGCCCAGTCCTCCGCTGGAGACGTCGTGGACGGCCGAGAGCTCGCCGTCGGCCACCAGCCGGCGTACGA
Organism: Acidimicrobiales bacterium; assembly: GCA_041622835.1. Classification (GTDB taxonomy): domain Bacteria; phylum Actinomycetota; class Acidimicrobiia; order Acidimicrobiales; family JBFJYB01; genus JBFJYB01. The sequence continues at coordinate 179 of JBFJYB010000350.1, forward strand.
GGTCGGCCACCCGACGGTGGGCGTCGAGGTCGAGGGGCGGGAGCGGCCCAGCCCGATGGCCCCGCTCGTGCGCCCAGCGCGAGCCACCGAGCCCGTCGGCGGTGGGACCGAAGAGCAGCAGGCGGTCACCGTCGGTCCAGGCCGGACCGGGCGGCACGGCGTCGAGGCGGTCGACGATCCCGAGCATGCCGACGATCGGCGTGGGGTCGATGTCGCGGCCGCGGGACTCGTTGTACAGGCTCACGTTCCCGCCGACGACGGGGACGTCGAAGGCCCGACATGCCTCGGCCATCCCGTCGATCGCCTCGGACAGCTGCCCCATGACCTCGGGGTGCTCCGGGTTCCCGAAGTTGAGGCAGTTCACCAGCGCGAGGGGTCGGGCGCCGACGCACGCCAGGTTCAGCAGCGACTCTGCAACCACCATCGCGGTACCCCGGCGCGGATCGACGGCGCACGCCCGGTGGTTGCCGTCGGTCGTGAGCGCCAGTGCCCGGCCGGTGTCGACGCCGGTCGTCGGGTGCTTCAGCCGCAGCACGGCGGCGTCGCCGCCGGGACCGACCACCGTGTTCAGGAACAGCTGGTGGTCGTACTGGCTCCACACCCACGAGGCGTCGGCCAGCAGGGCCAGCAGGTCCGATCCCGGATCGTCGCAGGCCGGTGGCGGTGCCTCGTCGACGACCGGAACGGCGAGCGGCCGCCGGTACAGGGGGGCGTCCTCGTGCAGGGTCCTGGCCGGCACGTCGGCCAGCACCTCACCATCCCAGCCGTCGAGGACCCGCAGCGCTCCGCCCTCGGTCACGCGGCCGACGATCGCCGCCTCGACCTCCCACCGTCGGCAGAGCTCGAGCACCCGGTCGAGGTCGTCGGGCTCGATGATGGCGAGCATCCGCTCCTGCGACTCGCTGGTCATGACCTCGAACGGCTCGAGATCGGGCTCGCGGCACGGCACCGCCGTCACGTCGACGTCCATCCCGACCCCGCCCCGCGACGCGGTCTCGCTGGTCGCACAGGTGAGGCCGGCGCCGCCGAGGTCCTGGATCCCGACGACCAGACCCTCGTCGAGGAGCTCGAGGCACGCCTCGATGAGCCGCTTCTCCTCGAACGGATCTCCGACCTGGACGCTCGGCCGCTTGGCGGCGTCGGCGGCCTCGTCGGAGAAGCCGGCCGACGCGAGCACGCTGACGCCGCCGATGCCGTCACGTCCGGTCCGCGAGCCGAGCAGCACCGCCAGGTTGCCCACCCCCGAGGCCCGTCCGAGCACCAACCGCTCCACCGGGAGGATCCCGACGCACAGCACGTTCACCAGCGGGTTCTCGGCATAGGTCTCGTCGAACACCGTCTCGCCACCGACGGTGGGCACGCCGACGGAGTTCCCGTAGCCGGAGATGCCGCTGACCACGCCCTCGGCGATCCACCGGCTGCGGGCGTCGTCGAGTGGACCGAACCGGAGCGGGTCCATCACCGCGATCGGCCTGGCTCCCATGGTGAAGATGTCCCGCAGGATCCCGCCGACCCCCGTGGCGGCGCCCTGGACCGGCTCGATGGCCGATGGGTGGTTGTGGCTCTCGATCCTGATGGCGACCGCGATGCCGTCGCCGACGTCGACCACGCCGGCGTTCTCGCCGGGACCGACGAGGACGTGAGCGGCCTCGGTGGGGAGCCGCCCGAGGTGCACCCGGGAGGACTTGTACGAGCAGTGCTCGGACCACATCACCGAGTACATGGCCAGCTCGAGGTGGTTCGGGGGGCGCTCGAGCAGTCGGGCGATCATGGCCGCCTCGTCGTCGCTGAGGCCCAGCGCGCGGTGCACCGTCGCTTCAGCGGTCGTCTGCTGGCCGGGAACGGGGTCGGTCATCGAGGGTGGACGCTACTCCGTCGCTCCGTCTCACGGGCGCACCGCGGCATCGGTCCAGGGCCGGACCTGGGACGTAATAAATCCTGCAGACCGAGTTGAAATCGCGCCAATCGTGGCCCACAATGTCACCCATGAGCAAACAAAAACCCGCAAAGAAGCGCGGGCCTGGGGCTCTCTCAGCAGAACACAAGGCGGCGCTCGCTGAGGGGCGCACGCAGGGCCGGGCGGTCAGAAACTACCTCGAAGCACTCGAGGCGCACAGACCGAAACGGGGTCGGCGTCGAACGCCGGAGTCGATCCGCAAGCGGCTCGGTCGGATCGAGACCGAGCTCGAAGGAGCCGACCCGGTCAGGCGTCTCCAACTGATCCAAGAGCGCATGGATCTCGAGGCCGAGCTGGCCTCGAGCGAGAAGCCGGTCGACCTCAGCGCCCTGGAGCGCGAGTTCAAGAAGGCCGCCAAGTCCTACAGCGAGCGCAAGGGGATCTCGTATTCCGCATGGCGCGAGCTGGGCGTGGCGCCGTCGGTGCTCGCGGCAGCAGGCATCACGCGATCGAAGTCGTCGTGACCGGCCGTTAGGCCGCAGTCACCGCCTGCCCCAGCAGGCTCTCGAACAGGACCACGCCGTCGTTGCTGCCGAGCAGCAAGTTGCAGGCGCGCTCCGGGTGGGGCATCAGCCCCACGACGTTGCCGGCCTCATTGGAGATTCCGGCGATATCGGCTCGCGACCCATTGGGGTTGTCGAGATACGTCACGACGATCTGATCGCGGTCGATCAGTTGGCGCAACGCTTCGTCGGAACAGGTGTAGTTGCCCTCGAAGTGATTGATGGGCACCACGAGCTCCTGTCCGACCGACGAGCTGGCGGTCAGGACCGAACGGGTGGACGCGACGCGCAGCCGCGCCGGCTGGCACAGGAACTTGAGGCCCCGGTTCTTCTGGAGCGCACCTGGGAGAAGGCCGGCTTCGGTCAACACCTGGAACCCGTTGCAGATCCCGACCACGGGGCCGCCGTCGGAGGCGAACCTCGCCACGTCGGCCATGATCGGGGAGAAGCGGGCGATGGCACCCGGGCGCAGGTAGTCGCCGTGGGCGAAGCC
>JBFJYB010000351.1:0-3127 GCA_041622835.1 Acidimicrobiales bacterium
GCCGGTGCCTACATCTGCGGCGAGGAGACCGCGCTGTTCAACTCGCTCGAGGGCTTCCGGGGCGAGCCCCGCAACAAGCCGCCGTTCCCGACCACCCACGGGCTGTTCGGCGAGCCCACCGCCATCAACAACCCCGAGACGCTGGTCAACGTGCTCGACATCGTGCTCGACGGGGGCGCGGCCTACGCGGCCACCGGCACCGACGGTTCCACCGGGACCCGTCTGTTCTGCCTGAGCGGCCACGTCGCCCGCCCCGGGCTCTACGAGGTCGAGTTCGGCGCCACCCTCGGCGAGGTGATCGATCTCGCCGGCGGTCCGACCGGCGAGCTGGCCGCGGTCCTGCTGGGCGGCGCGGCCGGCAGCTTCGTCGGGCCCGACCAGCTCTCGATGCCGCTCACCTTCGAGGGCGCTCGCGAGGCCGGGGCGTCGCTGGGGTCAGGGGTCGTGATGGTTTTCGACACCGAGACCGACTTCACCGACGTCGTGACCCGCATCGCCGAGTTCTTCCGCAACGAGTCGTGCGGCCAGTGCGTTCCGTGCCGGGTCGGCACCGTCCGCCAGCACGAGGTGCTGCTGCGGGTGGGCCGGGGTGCCGTGGAGGACGCACAGCAGGGCCTGATCGACGAGATGGCCATGGCCATGCGGGACGCGTCGATCTGCGGCCTCGGTCACACCGCGTCGACCGCCATCCAGTCGGCCCTGTCGCTGGGCCTGATCGGAGCCGGCCCGTGACCGAGCAGATCGCCATCACCGTCGACGGCCGCGAGGTCCGCGTGGCCGAGGGCGCGACCATCCTCGACGCCTGCCGCAGCCTCGACGTCGAGACCCCCACGCTGTGCTACGCCGACAACCTGACTCCGGTGAACGTGTGCCGGGTGTGCGTGGTCGAGGTCGAGGGCTCGCGGACGCTGGTGCCCTCGTGCTCGCGGCCGGCCGAGGCGGGGATGGTGGTCCACACCGACAGCGAACGGGTCCGGCACAGTCGCAAGATGGTGCTCGAGTTCCTCGGCTCGGGTACCGACCTCAGCCTGGCCACCGAGATGCACCACTGGATCGAGCACTACGGGGCCGACCCCGAGCGCTACGGCGACGTCGAGCGCATCGACGAGCCGGTCAAGGTCCAGGACGAGCTGTACATCCGCGACTACGACAAGTGCGTGCTCTGCTACAAGTGCGTCGAGGCCTGCGGCGACGACGCCCAGCACACCTTCGCCATCGCCGTGGCGGGGCGCGGGTTCGACGCCCGCATCTCGACCGAGTTCGACGTCACCCTGCCCGAGTCGGCCTGCGTGTACTGCGGCAACTGCATCGGCGTGTGCCCGACCGGCGCCATCATGTTCAAGACCGAGCACGACCGCCGCCAGGCCGGCACCTGGGACGAGTCGCGTCAGGAGATCACCCGGACGGTGTGCTCGTACTGCGGGGTCGGCTGCAACCTCGAGCTGCACGTCCAGGACGACGAGATCGTGAAGGTCACCTCGCCCGACGACCACGACGTCACCAGCGGCCACCTCTGCATCAAGGGCCGCTTCGGCTGGCAGTACGTCCAGCCGCCCACGGCACGGGACGTCCAGCCGCCCACGGCACGGGACGTCCAGCCGCCCACGGCACGGGACGTCCAGCCGCCTCCTATACGCGACGGCGATTGAGTCGTACGCTCGCGGCATGAACCGCAACGTCATCGTCACCTGCGCCATAACCGGTGCCGGCGACACCGCCGGCAAGCACCCCGATCTGCCCATCACCCCGGCCCAGATCGCCCAGTCGGCCCTCGAGGCGGCCGAGGCGGGGGCGGCCATCGTGCACGTCCACGTGCGCGATCCCGAGACCGGAAAGGGCACCCGCGACGTCGGCCTCTACACCGAGGCGTTCGAGACGATCCGAGCCCACAACACCGACGTGATCGTGAACCTCACCGCCGGCATGGGCGGCGACCTGATGCTGGGCGACGCCGACCCGTTCGACTTCCAGGAGGGAACCGACCTGGTGCCGGGGCTGGAGCGTCTGGCCCACGTCGAGGCCCTGCACCCCGACATCTGCAGCCTCGACTGCGGCTCGCTCAACTTCGGCGAGGGTCACTCCGTCTACGTGAGCACCCCCGACATGCTCCGCGACATGGCCAAGCGGGTGCGGGAGCTGGGCGTCAAGCCCGAGCTCGAGGTGTTCGACACCGGCAACCTCTGGTTCGCCACCCAGCTCGTCGACGAGGGCCTGATCGACGACCCGCCCTGGGTGCAGCTCTGCACCGGCATCCCCTACGGCATGCCCAACGACGTCGGGCTGCTCGCGTCGCTCGTCGCCATGGTCCCCGGGAACTGCCAGTGGACGAGCTTCGGGATCGGCGCCATGCAGATCCCCTGGGTCGCCCAGGCGGTGCTCCTCGGCGGCCACGTCCGCGTCGGGCTCGAGGACAACCTGTACCTCGAGCGGGGCGTGTTCGCAACCAATGCCCAGCTCGTCGAGCGCGCCGTCGAGATCATCGAGCTCATGGGCGCCAAGGTCCAGACGCCGGATCAGGCCCGCGAGACGCTGGGCCTGGGCTGAACCGCGACCTGCGTTGGCGATTCCCACCCCCGACTTCGAGACCTACCCGGACGATCCGGCCGTCAGCGACGCGGTCGCCGACGAGGGCCGGGTCACGGTCACCTGGACCGACGGCCACTCCTCCTGGTTCCATCCGATCTGGCTGCGCGACAACTGCGCCTGCGGGGCCTGCATCGACCCGGGATCGCGCGAACGGCTGACCTCGTTCGTCGACCTCCCTTGCGTTCCCCGGCCGGCGTCGCTGGCCGCGGTGGCCGGCGGGCTGGAGGTGGTGTGGGACGACGGACACCGGAGCTGCTTCCACCCGGGTTGGCTCCGGGCCTTCGACTACGTCGGCGGCTCTCGGCCCGCATCGGCGCGTGAGGTGGTCACCTGGGGGAGCGAGCTCGACGTGCCGACGTTCGGCGCCGCCGACGTTCTCGCCGCCGACGACGTCCGCCACGAGCTGGTGCGGGCGATCGACTGCGTGGGTCTGGCGCTGGCGCACGGCGCCGATCCGGCGATCGCCGCCTTCGAGGCGTTCGTGGCCCGGATCGGGCTGATGCGCAACATGAACTGGAAGGCGGTCTACGAGATCGACACC
>JBFJYB010000352.1:0-3091 GCA_041622835.1 Acidimicrobiales bacterium
CGGGCATCGCCATGGGCCTCGTGTACGCCGAGGGCAAGTACACGACCCTGACCGACATCCTCGGCGCCGAGGACGCCTTCGGCGACATGGACTTCAAGGTGGCCGGCACCGCCGAGTTCGTGACCGCCTTGCAGCTCGACACCAAGATCGACGGCATCCCGGCCGACGTGCTGGCCGCCGCCCTCGATCAGGCTCGGGAGGCCCGGCTCGCCATCCTCGACGTGATGGCCGGGGCCATCGCCGAGCCGCGGCCCGACGTGCGGGACACCGCACCGAAGATCGTCAGCTTCGAGATCCCCATCGACAAGATCGGCGAGGTCATCGGGCCCAAGGGCAAGGTGATCAACGCCATCCAGGCCGAGACCGGAGCCGACATCAGCGTCGACGACGACGGCATGATGGGCACGGTCTCGATCGCCGCGACCGACAAGACCAAGGTCGACGAGGCCGAACGCCAGATCCGGTTGATCCTCGACCCGCCGACCGCCGAGGTGGGGGCGAGCTACACCGGCAAGGTCGTGAACATCACCAACTTCGGTGCGTTCGTCAACATCCTTCCGGGACGCGACGGCCTGGTCCACATCTCCAAGCTCGGGGGTGGCAAGCGCATCGACCGGGTCGAGGACGTGCTGTCGCTGGGCCAGGAGCTCGAGGTGGTCGTCGAGGACGTCGACCCCAACGGCAAGATCAGCCTGATGCCGGCCGGCGACGGTCCGGCCGAGGCGGCCGAGTCCGGCGACGACGAGCCCGTCCGTGATCGCGACGAGCCCCGCCGCGACCGCGACCGCAGCCGGGATCGCGGCGGCGACCGCGGCCGCGACCGGGGGGGCGATCGGGACCGCAAGGAGTCGCGGGACACCGGCGCCGAGTCGGGTTCGCCCGAGCGCGACTACGTGTCGTTCGAGGAGGAGTTCGAGAGCCAGGCCCGCGACGAGTTCGGTGACCTCGGTCCCGAGGCCGAGGTGGCTCGCAGCGGCGGTGGCCGCAGCCGAGGCGGCCGTGGCCGTCGCGGCGGTGGTCGCAACCGGCGCTGACCAGCTCTCGGCCGGATTCGTCGAGAGGCACCGGCGCGGCCAGGGCCGTCGGGCCCGGGCCGGCCGGGGCCGTGCCATGCTCGCGCCATGCACCTGTCGTCGCGCACGCTCGACCTCGTTCACTCGCCGATCGGGGCCGCGCACGCCCTCCTCGACCAGCGGAACGTCGCTCGGGCGCTGCTCGACCTGTCCCAGGCCGCCCCGTCGTTCCCGCCACCTCCCGCCGTGGCCGAGCGGGTGGCCGAGGTCGCGCACGAGGCCGACGGCGGTCGGTATGCGCCTCAGCCCGGTCTCCCGGCTCTGCGAGAGGCCTTCGCCGAAGAGCTGAGCCGCGTCTACCGCGGCTCGGTGGGTGCCGAGCAGGTGCTGGTGACCGCCGGCTGCAACCAGGCGTTCTGCCTGGTCGCCAGCGCGGTGGCCGGACCCGGCGACTCGGTGGTCCTGGCCAGCCCGTTCTACTTCAACCACGACATGTGGCTTCGGGCCGAGGGGGTCGAGGTCGTCCACCTGCCACCCGACGCCGACCTCCTCCCGGACCCGGATCGGGCCGCCGAGCTGGTCACCGGCCGCACCCGTGCGATCGTCCTGGTCTCTCCGGGCAACCCGACCGGTGTCACCATCCCGCCCGACCGCCTGCGCGGCTTTGCCGAGCTGGCCCGAAGCCGTGACGTCGCCCTCGTGCTGGACGAGACCTACCGCAGCTACCGCGGCACCGACGCCCCCGCTCACGACCTGTTCGCCGACCCGGGGTGGGACGACACCGTTGTCAGCCTGCACTCCTTCTCCAAGGAGCTGGCCATCCCCGGCTACCGGGTCGGGGCGATCGTCGGAGGGGTGGCGTTGCTCGTCGAGGCGCTCAAGCTGCTCGACTGCGTGGCCATCAGCGCCCCCCGCATCGGACAGGAAGCCGCGCTGGCCGGCCTGCGGCACGCCGGAGCGTGGCGGGCCGAGCAGGTCGCGCGCCTGGCACGGCTACAGGGCGAGTTCGAGGCCGCGATGGCGGAGGAGCCGGGGGGCTTCGAGCTGGTCAGTGCGGGCGCCTACTTCGGCTGGGTCCGCCACCCGTTCGACCGGTCGCCGACCGCCGACGTCGTGAGGCGCCTCGTCCTCGACCACGCCGTGCTGGTGATACCGGGCACCGCCTTCACCCCGACCGACCAGGCCATGCTGCGGTTCAGCTTCGCCAACCTCGGCTCCGACGAGATCGCCGAGCTGCCCGACCGGCTGGCCGAGATCGTCGCCTGAGCGCTGCGGCGCAGGCCCGGTCAGCGGTGGTCGTCGGCGTGGACCGGGACCCCGGCGGCACCGAGCTGGCGGGCCTTGCGCTCGCTGAAGACGATGGCCAGGGCCAGGATCGTGGTGATGATGCCGAGGCTGACGAACGTGTTGAGGTGGTACCAGCGGGTTGCCGCCATCTTGATGCCCACGAAGATCAGGATCGCCCCGAGGCCGTGGGACAGGTAGTGGAACCGCGTCCGGGCGTTGGCGAGCAGGAAGTACATGGCCCGTAGCCCGAGGATGGCGAAGGCGTTCGACGCCAGGATCAGGTAGGGCTCGTTCGACACGGCGAGGATGGCCGGGACCGAGTCGACCGCGAAGATCACGTCGGTGACCTCGACGACGACCAACGCCGCGAGCAGCGGGGTGGCGGCCCGGCGGCCGTCGATGCGGGTGACGAACCGATGACCGTCGAAGTGCTCGGTGACCGGCATGATGCGCTTGAGCGCACTCAGTCCGGTCGTCTTGGCCCCCTCGCCCTCGTCCTCGCGGTGACGGATGATCTTGGCGCCGGTGTAGACGAGGAACGCGCCGAACACGATCAGCACCCAGGTGAACCGGGCGATGAGCGCCGCGCCGAGGAAGATGAAGATGGCGCGCAGGGTCAGGGCGCCGAAGATCCCCCAGAACAGCACCCGGTGCTGGTACCGCAGCGGGATCGCCATGGCGCTGAAGAGGATCGCCCACACGAAGACGTTGTCGACGCTCAGCGACTTCTCGATCAGGTAGCCGCTGATGTACTCGCCGAAGGCCTCGCCTCCCCAGACCAGGAGGACGAA
>JBFJYB010000353.1:0-3075 GCA_041622835.1 Acidimicrobiales bacterium
GCCGATGACCCGGCCGTCGGTGAACGCGATCGAGGCCGGCCCGTCCCACGGTTCCATCAGCGAGGCGTGGTACCGGTAGAAGGCCCGCAGATCGTCGGGCATCGACTCGTGGTTCTCCCAGGGTTCGGGGATCATCATCAGCACCGCTTCGGGCAGGCTGTACCCGCCCATGCAGAGCAGCTCCAGCACCTGGTCGAACGACGCCGTGTCGGACGCCCCTGGCGTGCAGGTCGGGAAGATCCGGTCGAGGTCGCCGTCGAGCAGGTCGGACGCAACCAGCGCCTCGCGGGCCCGCATCCAGTTCTTGTTGCCCTGGACGGTGTTGATCTCGCCGTTGTGGGCGATGTAGCGGAACGGGTGGGCGAGCGGCCACGACGGGAACGTGTTGGTGCTGAACCGGGAGTGGACCACCGCCAGGGCCGACTCGACCCGCTCGTCGGCGAGGTCCGGGTAGAACTCGGTGAGCTGCGGCGTGGTGAGCATGCCCTTGTACACGAAGGTCCGGGTCGACAGGCTCGGGAAGTACGCCGACGACAGCTTTCGGGCCCGCCCGCCCATGGCCCGTTCGTCGGAGACGTCGTCGGTCTCGAAGGTCACCTCGAGCTCGATGCGCTTGCGGAGCATGTAGGCGCGGCGCTCGAGCCGATCGCCGCCGACCCCGCTCATCGCGAAGAACGGCTGCCAGAACGACGGCATCGTCGAGCGGGCACCCCGGCCCAGCATCGACGGGTCGGTGGGGACCTCGCGCCATCCGAGGACGACGAAGCCCTCGGTGTCGGCGATCTTCTCGACCTGCTCGCGGGCCTCGGCGGCGGCGGCCGCCTCCCGAGGCAGGAAGGCGATCCCCGTGACGTAGTCGCCGGCCGGGGGCAGCTCGAAGTCGACGACCTCGCGCAGGAACCGGTCGGGCACCTGGATGAGCATCCCGGCCCCGTCACCGGTCGTCACCTCGGCGCCGAGGGCGCCGCGGTGCTGGAGGTTGCACAGCGCGGCGAAGCCGGTGACCACGATGTCGTGGCTCGGGCGTCCCTTGAGGTCGACGACGAAGTTGACGCCGCACGAGTCGTGCTCGAACGCGGGGTCGTACATGCCCTGTGGCTCGGGGAGATCGGGATTGCGGAGGATCAAGTCGGTCATGCGATGGTTGTGGAGATGCGGTCGAGCGGGTCGTCTCGTGGCCGGTTCAGCCGGGGCGCGCCGAACCACAGATGAAGGGGCGGCATCGGCCCAGCATCGGAGCTGAAATCCTACCGCCTGCCCGGCGAGGTCAAGAAACCGGCCGGTCCGAGGCGATCCCGGTACCGACCCGCCCCGGAGAGCCATGATGGGCCCATGCCCGAACCGGCGCCACCCGCTCCCACCGGCCAGCTCCCCGGCCATCTCGCCGACTTGCTCGCCTATCTGGACGCCTCGCCATCGCCCTACCACGCCGTCGCTGCGGCAGCAGAGCGCCTCTCGACCGCCGGTTTCGTCGAGCTGGACGAGCGTGACGAATGGCCGACCGGGCCCGGCCGGTACCTGGTGCGCCGAGGTGGCAGCCTGGTGGCGTGGGCCCGGGTCGAGCAGGCTCCGAGCGCCGGGCTGCGGCTGGTCGGGGCCCACACCGACAGCCCCAATCTGCGGATCAAGCCCCAGCCCGACACTGCGACGGCCGGCTACCGCCAGCTCGGGGTCGAGGTCTACGGCGGCGTGCTGCTGAATTCGTGGCTCGACCGTGACCTGGGCCTGTCGGGACGGGTCTCGGTCCGCACCGACGCCGGCCCGGTCACACGCCTGGTTCGGGTCGATCGCCCGCTGCTGCGGATCCCGCAGCTGGCGATCCACCTGAACCGTGACGTCAACGACAAGGGGCTGGTCCTCAACCGCCAGACCCACCTGGCACCGATCTGGGGCCTCGGCGCAGCCGAGCCCGGCGGCTTCGCCCGTTTCCTGGCCGGTGAGCTCGGCATCGGCGACTCCGACGTGCTCGCCTGGGACGTCATGACCCACGACCTGACGCCGGCCCGACTGGCCGCGTCGGACGAGCTGCTGGTGTCGGGCCGTATCGACAACCTCGTCTCGTGCCACGCCGCCGTCAGCGCCCTGCTCGACGTGGCAGACGGGTCGACCCCGCGCGTGCCCCTCGTCTGCCTCTTCGACCACGAGGAGGTCGGCAGCGTGTCCGCCGAGGGAGCGGCGTCGTCGCTGCTGCCGACGATCGTCGAGCGGCTGGTCGCCCAGGCCGGCGGCGACCGCTCGGACCTGCACCGCGGCCTCGCCGACTCGATGTGCGTCTCGGCCGACGGAGCCCACGCCACCCATCCCAACTACGCCGAGCGGCACGAGCCCGACCACCGGATCGAGCTCAACGCCGGACCGGTGGTCAAGCTGAACTCCGACGAGCGCTACGCCACCAGCTCCCCCAGTCACGCCGCCTTCGTGTTGGCCTGCGAGCAGGCCGGGGTGCCGGTCCAGCGGTTTGTGAACCGCAGCGACCTGGCGTGCGGCTCGACGATCGGACCGGTGACCGCGGCGAGGCTCGGCATCGCGACCGTCGACGCCGGCGTGGCGCAGCTCGCAATGCACTCTGCACGCGAGACCGCCGGCGCCGACGACCCGGCCCGGTTCGCCGCCGCGCTGAGCCGCTTCCTCGCCGGCTGAGCCTGCCACCGGTGCGCCCCCTGCTCGGTCCCGCGCCGCTCAGGCCTCCGGATCGTGGTACCTGACCTCCAGCGGGATCGCCAGCCGGTCCGTGCCGGCCCGGCGGTCGGGGGCCGTGTCGAATCGATAGGCGAAGTACTTCACCATGGCATCGCACATGGCGATCAGGTCGGTGAAGCCGGGGAAGGTCCCGGTCGCCGGCTCGGGGTCCAGCGCGATGCAGCCCGCGCTCCCCGGGCCGAGTCCACCGTCAGCCGACTCGAGGGCCTTGGCGTTCTGGTGGACCAGGAAGGCGTTCCGGGTCACGGTGCCGGAGCCACGAGGATCGGCGACGACGACCTCGTAGGGCAGGACGCGCAGCTTGTGGCCCCTGATGCCCCTCTCGCCGAAACCCGACTCCTTCTCGAGGCTCATCCACCACGGCCCGGCGACGCC
>JBFJYB010000354.1:0-3064 GCA_041622835.1 Acidimicrobiales bacterium
CCCCGGGCATCATCATGCGGCAGTGCCCGGTCGGGTACAGGTCGAACTGGCAGCCGCTGTGGTGCTCGTTCATGACCGGCATCGTCTGCGGGTGCACGAACGGCAGGTGGTAGCTCTCGTTGAAGTTGTCCTGCACGCACTTCCAGTTGAACGGGCCCTCGATCGTGACCCAGTGGGTGCGCCTCATCCTGTCCATGCGGTAGCAGTCGAGCTGCTCGGCGATCGGGTGCAGGTAGTCGGCCAGCGAGGTGCAGCCGTCGTCCATGTTGAACCACACGAAGCCGCCCCACGTGTCGCAGGGGATCTCCACCAGGTTCCGGTTGCCGCACGGTGTGCCCTGCGGGAAGTCGTCCTCGTCGTGGACCCAGACGCACGTGCCGCCGTCGTCGAAGCGCCAGCCGTGGTAGGCGCAGTGGAACTGTCCCCCGGCCAACGATCCCCGCTCGGCGGCGACCAGGCGGTTCCCCCGGTGCTGGCACACGTTGTAGAAGGCACGGATGCGCCCGTCGCTGCCGCGGACGCACAGGATCGACTCGGGGCCGATCTCGAAGGTGACGTAGTCGCCGGCGTCGGCCAGCTCGTCGACCCGGCCGGCGATCATCCAGACCCGGGTGAACAGACGCTCCCACTCGAGCTGGGCGAACTCCTTCGAGTGGTAGCGCCGGCCCGAGATCGGCTCGGATCCGAGCGCGGGCTCGGGCGCCTTGTCGCGGCTGATGCCACCGGCGAGGTGCCCGGCATCGCTGGCCAGGTCGGTCATCGCTCACCTGCTCGTTTCCGCCGCCTCCGGGCGGCTGGTCCGTACCGAGACAGTAGCGAGTCCGAGCCGGCGACCGCGAGGTGCGGTCGCCGGATCTGGCCGGGGATCAGTCGGAGTCGGAGCCCTCGTCGTCGGGTCCCTCGTCGTCGGGTCCCTCGTCGTCGGCTTCGGTACCCACGACCGTGAACGACTCGTCGAGCTGCACGTCGACCTGTGAGCCGTCGGCCAGGGTGACCTCGACCTCGTAGAAGCTCTCCTCGTCGCCGACCTCGGTCTCGGTCACCCGGCCCTCGCCGGTGTGGGCCAGCGCCGCGGCGGAGGCGGCGTCGAGCGCGTCGCCGGTGATGGGCTGGTCGGAGTCGCCGCCGGAGGCGGTGGCCACGCCGATCCCCGCGCCGGCTGCTGCCAGAGCAGCCAGACCGGCCGTCACTCCTGCAATGATCTTCGTCTTCTTGTTCATGTCGCCACCGTACGCACGGCCCGCTGACGGTCACCTGACTGGCTGACGGCACGCTGACCGGTGACGAGCGGGGCCCGAGCTGTCAGCCTGGAGTCAGGTAGAGGCGTCGAAAGTGGGTCCGTGAAACTGCTGCTCGTCGAGGACGACAAGAAGATCGCCACCTCGGTGAAGCGTGGCCTGGAGGGCGAGGGCTTCGTGGTCGACGTCGCCTTCGACGGCACCGACGGGCTGTGGATGGCGACCGAGGGCAGCTACGACCTGGTGATCCTCGACATCCTGCTCCCGGGCCGCAACGGCTTCCAGATCTGCGGAGACCTGCGGGAGGCCGGCAACTGGACGCCGATCCTGATGCTCACGGCCAAAGACGGCGACCTCGACGAGGCCGAGGCGCTCGAGACCGGCGCCGACGACTACCTGACCAAGCCGTTCTCGTTTCCCGTGCTGGTCGCTCGGATCCGGGCCCTGCTCCGCCGGGCCACGGGCCGGGCGCCGGCGCCGGTCTCGGTCGGTGATCTCCGCCTCGATCCCGGCGAGCAGCGGGTATGGCGGGGTCAGGTCGAGGTCGAGCTCACCGCCCGCCAGTTCCAGGTCCTCGAGTTCCTGATGCGCCGGGCCGGGCAGGTGCTCTCCAAGCGCGAGATCCTGGCCGGCGTGTGGAGCCACGACTTCGACGGCGACCCGAACATCGTCGAGGTCTACATCCGGCGGGTCCGGAGTCGCATCGACGAGCCGTTCGACCGTCGGGCCATCGAGACCGTCAGAGGGGCGGGCTACCGCCTCGCGCTCGATGGCGGCTGAGCCCCGTCGGCTCCGCCGGCTGCGGTCGGTCCGGGCCAGGGTCACGACCCTGGCCACGGTGGTGGTGGTCGTCGTGCTCGTCGCCACCGCCGTGGCCATGTTGCGGGTCCAGGACGACCAGCTCACCGAGAGCCTCGACGACAGCCTCGAGCAGCGCCTCGCCGACCTGACCACGGTCGAGCAGGCCGGCGGTGACCTGGTCCGGACCATCGGATCGAGCTTCGACGACGATCGCTTCGCCCAGTTGGTGTCCGCCGACGGCGAGGTGGTCGCCGCCAGCCCGAGCATCCGGGGCTTTCCGGCGTTGGCGCCGCCCGAGGGCCGGTCGGCCCGCCGGGTCGTCGACGACCCGGAGTCCCCGAGCCGGGCCAGGGTGCACTCCCTGCGTCTCGACTCGGGCCAGGTCGTTCACGTCGGCAGCTCCGTCGAAGACCTGGAGGACGCCAACCGCGCCCTCGCGCTGTCGTTCACCATCGCCACCCCGCTCATCGCGCTGCTGATGGCGGGCCTGGTCTGGTGGCTCGTCGGCCGGACGCTGCGGCCGGTCGAGGCGATCCGGTCCGAGGTGGCCTCGCTGGGCGCGACCGACCTCGGCCGCCGGGTACCCGAGCCGGGCACCGGCGACGAGATCGACAGACTGGCCCGCACCATGAACCAGATGCTCGACCGGATCGAGGACGCGACCGATCGCCAGCGCCGGTTCGTGGCCGACGCGTCGCACGAGCTGCGCACGCCGCTCACGCGCATGCGGGCCGAGCTCGAGGTCGACCTGGCCGATCCCGGGTCGGCGTCGCTCGAAGCCACTCACCACAGCGTCCTCGACGAGACGATCGGGATGCAGCGCATGGTCGAGGATCTGCTCCACCTGGCGAGGGCCGACGCCGGCAAGGCACCGACCCGGACCGTCGCACTCGACCTCGACGACATCGTGATGGCCGAGGTCGCCCACTACCGCGACCAGGCGGACGTCGACACCTCAGGGGTCTCGGCTGCGACGGTCGCGGGGGATGCCGACCAGCTGGCCCGGGCGGTCCGCAACCTGATCG
>JBFJYB010000355.1:0-3055 GCA_041622835.1 Acidimicrobiales bacterium
AGAAGTCGAGCACCCGGGTGTCGCTCAGCTCGAACCCGAGCCGGACGGCTACGGCCACCGACCGTTCGTTGGCCGGCAGGATGATGCTGAACACCTCGTCGAGCCCGAGGTGCTCGAAGGCATAGTCCCTCGCCCGGGCTCCGGCCTCGGTCGCGTAGCCCTTGCCCCAGTGATCGGGGTGCAGCGTCCAGCCGACCTCGGTGCCCGGCCAGCCGCGCCGGACCGGGTTGTGGAGCCCGGCCCGGCCCACGAAGGCCCCGGTGGTCCGCTCCTCGAGGGCCCACTGGCCGGTGCCGCGCAGCGCCCACTGCCCAAGGAACACGGCCATCTGCTCCCACGCCTGGTCCTGACCGATGTCGTCGGGCAGGTGGAGGGCGGCTCGGACCTCGGCACTGCTCACGGTGGCGGTGTAGGCGTCGAGGTCGGAGTCGCGGAACGGTCGCATGACCAGGCGGTCGGTTTCGAGGGTGGGGCACGCCGATGTCATGGGATCGAGTCTGCCCGCCCGCGGTAGGTTCTCGGCCGACCCGAGAGGAACCGGCCGAGAGAGGGAGCACCCATGGCCTCTGGCATCCCGCAAGCTTCAGCCGACATCACCGCCGGCTGGCTCACCGAGCAGCTCCGCGACGCCGGGCACCTCCCGCCCGGTTCGCAGGTGAGCTCGATCGACGTCGAGCCGTTGGCGGCCGGCGTCGGCTTCATGGGCGAGGTGACGCGCCTGCGGCTGGCCTACACCGGCGACGCCGGGACCGCGCCAGCGGTGGCCATCGCCAAGATCCCGACCCAGGACCCGAACGTCCGCGCCATGATGAAGCCGGCGAGGGTGTTCGAGCGTGAGGCCCGGTTCTATGCCGAGCTGGCCGACAAGACGCCGCTGCGGACCCCGGCGTGCTACGTGTGCGCCTTCGACCTCGATGCCGACGATTTCCTGCTGGTCTTCGAGGACCTGAGCCACCTCGAGCTCGGCGACCAGCTGGCCGGGTGCACGCCCGAGCAGGCCGAGCTGGCGCTGGTGGGCCTGGCCCGCCACCACGCCGCATTCTGGGACGGCCAGGGCCTGGAGACCGCCGACTTCGTGCCCGAGATCAACGGCGACCTGAACCGCGTCGGCCGCGACGTCTACGCCGCCTCGCTGCCGGGCTTCAAGGAGGTGTTCGGTCACCTCGTCGAGCCCGAGCTGGCCGACGCGGTCGAGCGCTTCGGCGCCAACGTCCACCAGATGCTCGACCGCTATGCGGCCATGCCGCACACGCTGGTCCACTTCGACTGGCGGGCCGACAACCTGTTCTTCGGTTCGTCCGAGTCGGGAGCGCCCGAGGTGACCGCCATCGACTTCCAGGCCATCAGCAAGGGCGGTGGGGCCGCCGACGTCGGGTACTTCATGAGCCAGAACCTGTCGATCGCCGACCGCCGGGCCAACGAGGACAGGCTGCTGCGCAGCTACCACGACACGCTGGTGGCGGCCGGCGTCACCGGCTACGACCTCGACCAGTTCCGCGACGACTACCGGGTCGGGGTCATGTACGGCTGGATCATCCCGGTGTTCGCCACCGGCACGCTCGACTCGTCGAGCGAGCGGGCCATCGCGCTGTGGACCGAGGTGATCGCGCGATCCCAGGCCGCCATCCGGGACCTCGACGCCACCGAGCTGCTGACCGTCTGAGCCGACTGCTAGTGCCGGGCGACGAGGAACACGCGGGTGAACGGCAGAAGGGTCGTCCCGTCGGCCTCGGGTGGGTAGGCGGCCTCGATGCGTCGTCCGTAGGCCGCGACGAACGCCGCCCCCTCGTCGGCGTCGAGCGCGCCGAGGAGGGGTCGTAGCACCGAGCCCTTCGTCCACTCGGCCACCGGGTTGGGGCCGGTGAGGGTCTGGACGTAGGTGGTCGACCACACGTCGACCTCGGTGGCCGACGCGGCCAGCACCCGGTGGTACTCGCCGACGGTGAGCACCGGCCAGTCCCGCAGCAGGGGGGTGAGGACGTCGCGCCACGGGCCGTCGGAAACCGTCTCGGCGACCAGCGTGTGGGTCGGCTGGTCGAAGTTGCGGGGCATCTGCACGGCGAGCATGCCGGAGGGGCGGAGCATCTGCAGCAGGCGGGGGAGCAGCGTGCGGTGGTCGGCGACCCAGTGGAGGGCGGCGTTGCTGTAGACCACGTCGAGCGGCTCGTCCGGCTCCCAGGTCGCGATGTCGGCCTCGACCCACCGCCAGCCGGGGTGCTCGGACCGGGCCGTCGCCAGCATCTCGGGGCTGTTGTCGACCCCGGTCACCGCGGCGTCGGGCCAGCGCTCGGCCAGCAGGGCGGTGGTGTTGCCGGTCCCGCAGCCCAGGTCGACGATCCGGGCGGCCCGGTCGACGTCGACCCGCTGGAGCAGCTCGATCGCCGGACGGATCCGATGCCCGGCGTAGCGCAGGTACTGCTCCGGGTCCCAGCTCACCGCGGCGAGCCTAGGCGCGCGCCCGAATCCCCCGACCTCCCCACATCCACGGGCCGTCAGGGGTCGGATGCCGGGATGGCGGTCTCGGCGAGCCGGCGCACCCAGGTGCGATAGGTCTCGACGTTGCCGGCGAGCCGCAGCGCGATCTCACAGGTGGCGTGGTCGCAGGTGATCTGACCGTCCTGAGCCGCGAAGTCGTACATGCAGGTGTTGCAGGTGACCTGGAGCTCGGGCGGCAGCCCGGGGCAGTCGTAGAAGCTGCAGGGCCGGGCGCCCTCGGCAGCGACCTTCTCGGGTGTGCAACCGGGACACCGCGGACGGAACGCTCGGACCGCAGGGGGTAGTGAGTCGAAGTCGATGGTGGCCATGACGATCTCCTCCGTGACGCCACTGGCCTGGTGTCAGTGCCCTCCGATCGTCCGGCAGAGCCTTGACGGCCACAAGAGGCCGAGGTCCCGTTCCCCGCCGCCGGGCTCGCGATCTGGGACCGTTGATCACCGCGAGCGGCGGCGTCGCAGCCAGGTCCACCCCGCCAGCGCGACGAGAGCCGCGGCGAGGGTGACCACGGTGCCGCGTGCGCTGCCCACGAAGCGGGCGGCGTCGTCGCCGAGGAACGCCA
>JBFJYB010000356.1:0-3050 GCA_041622835.1 Acidimicrobiales bacterium
CGGTCGTCGACCAGCTCCAGACCCTCGCCGAAGTACTGGTCGTCGAGGTCGATCGACCGCAGGACGGCTCCCGTCTCGAGGTCGACCTCACGCAGGGTCGAGCTACCGCGGCGGCCGGTGCTCTCGAAGAGGCGGCCGGACTCGAGTACCAGGCCCTGGGTGAAGGCCCCGGGGTCGTGCGGGTAGGTGGCCACCACCACCGGTTCGAGCGCCACCCAGCCGCCCGGCTCGACCGGCGCGTCGGCGGTCGGTGGAGCGGCCGACGAGCCACAGGCCGTCGCAGCGACGGCGATGGTGACGGCAGCGGCGAGCAGGCGCACCGCAGCAGTGTCGCATCGGCGCTGACCGACGACGCGTCACCCGGCCGGTGGTGCCTGGGCCTCGGTCTCCTCGGCGGCGACGTCGTCGGACGGGTCGGGCTCGGGTTCGGCATCGGCTTCGGCTTGCGCCTCGCGGAGGCGGTTGCCCAGCATCGACAGCTGGTTCTCGAGGCTCGCCTTGTCGTCGGTCAGGCGCCGGACCGATGCGGCCAGCTCCTCCTCGCGGCCGGCGCTGGTCTCCGCCTGGGTGAGGGCGGCAGCGAGCCGGGCCTCCAACTCGTCGACGTGGGGCGGGCGCCGACCGTCGCGGAAGGCCTCGGACAGCAGCCAACCGAGGACCAGCCCGATCACGGCCGCAGCCGCGATGAGCACCCAGATCTGGCCGATCAGGTAGGCCACCGGCCGTCGCTCTCCCGGGTGTCGGTCATGGTTCGTCCTCTTCGACCTGGGGTGCGACCGAGACGGCGACGGACGAGTCGAGGCCGGTGGCCTCGACCAGCCCGGTGATGCGGCCGCGGGTCGCGTCGTCGGCCACGGTGGTCGTCACCGTCAGCCAACCGTCGGTCAAGGTGATGGTACCGACGCCGATGTCGGTGCCGGCTGTGCTGAGGAGATCGGCGAGCGCCTCGATCTGGCCGGCGGCGCCGGGGTCGGCCTCGGCTCTGGCGACCACCAGCCGGCTGGTCACGGTCGGGGCGGTCCGCTGCAACGCCTCCAACAGCTCGACGAGCTGCTCGCCGTCGAAGACGGTGCCGGACACCTCGGCCTCGCGGGCCGAGACGACGACGGTGACCGACGGCTCGACCGGCGCAGCCGCGGCGGGCGGCTCGTCGGTGGTCGTGAGGCCGTCGTCGCTGACCGATCGCACCGCGTCGATCGACGAGACCACCGCCAGCGTCTGGTCCACGGTCACACCGGCCGGCAGGCTGCCGCTGAGTCGGACGTCGCGGCCGTCGACCTCCACCGACACCTCCGGCAGCTCGGCGAGGGTGTTCGAGACGCGATCGTGCACGTCGTCCTCGACCCTCGGCGCCGCCCAGAACGCCCCCAGGGCCACCGTGGCGGCCAGGCCGGCGATAGCGGCGACCAAGAGCGTCCGGGTCATGACCTCACTGGAGGCTGAACGGCGGGTACTCGTCCCGGAGCAGGAGGAAGTAGGCGCTGACCCGGGTGCCCCACCGCATGACGCCCACGAGGTAGTTGCGGATGCCCTCGGGCATGCGGCCGGTGAACAGGACCGCGAACCAGCCGCCGATGTAGGCGAAGAAGCCTCCGATGGCCAGCAGCGCCAGCACGAAGAAGTGCGGGATCACCAGGAACCACTTGACGAGCGGCAGCCACCGGTTCAGCTGCTCCGGCTCGTCGATCGAGGTACTGGCCGGATGGCCCCCGGGATCCTCGGTCGCGGTCGAGAAGTCGAAGGGCGGATACGTCTCGGTCAAAAGCAGGACGAAGGTCACCACGCGGTTCGAGTACCGCAGGACCATCGCCTGGACGCCGAAGATCCCGCTCGGGATCCGCCTCGTGAAGAGCACCGCGAAGAAGCTGATCAGCACGAGGACGTTACGCACGATCCCGAGGGCGTACAGGACGACGAAATGGGGGACGGCCATGAAGATGTGGACCAGCGCCCGCCACCGGGCGATCCGCCCGTCGCCCGGATCGAGGCCGAAGCGGACGGGATACCCGCCGTCACCTGCCGCAGCCCGCCGATCGGGGTGATCCTCGGGTGGGTACCACTTGCCGTCGGATGCCATCCACCACCCGGGGCCCTGTGCGGCGTCGCTCATCGGTCGCTCCTCGTGTCCACGCGGGACCAGCCCGCCTCGCCGTTACTGTAAGCCGGCGTGGGCCCGGCGTCGGGGAGATCGTCCATCGGAGGTGACATGGGGGCTGCTTCTCGCAACCGGGCGTCCGCGCTGGTCAATAGAGGCTTGCGACGGCTGAGCGCGCTCAGATCCCACCCACCCGCCTTCGACATCCACCGGCTGCTGCTGGAGGCTCGCCGCCAGGCCCGCCTGGACGACTTCGGCGAGCCCTCGTTCCGCGAGGGGCTCGATCGACTCGTGGCCGCCCTCGACGACGAGGCGCAGCTCGCCCCGCTCGGGCGGCGCGCCTGGCGTAGGGCGCTCGTCGGGCTCCTGGCGCGCCGCCTCGCCGTCCGCGATCAGGCCAAGAAGACTGCCGGTGGGCCGAGGCGAGGCGCGGTGTCTCCGATCGTGGTCGTGGGAGCCGATGCCCGGGGGGTCGGGGCCCGGCTGGCGCGGGACGGCTCGGCCGAGGTCGTCGGTTGCCCGGTCGACGGGGACGCCGAGCTGTTGAGCGTCAGCTTCGCGAGCCTGGCTTTCGGCCGATCGGCGTCGGTGTCCGGATACGACGACTGGTTGCTCGCCGCCGATCTCGGTGCGGCCTATGACGTGCACCACCACCAGCTCGAGGAGTGGGCTGCGAGCCGGCCCCCGGCGGTTCGGCCGGTGCTGACCGCCGACGATCACCTCTGGAATCTCGATCACATGTACAGGTCCTATCCGACGTCGACGCTGGTGGTGGTCGGTGGTGGCGCCCTGGAGACCTCTCCGGCGGTGATCGCCGAGATCGTGGAGCGGAGGGCCCGTACCAGCGATCGGGTGGATCAGGGCCGGGTCGGGGACTGGTGGGCCGAGCGGGTCCGGATCGGTCTCGCCCGGGTCGAACGCCACCGCGAGCTGTGGCCGCCCGCCCGCGTGCACG
>JBFJYB010000357.1:0-3045 GCA_041622835.1 Acidimicrobiales bacterium
AACACCGGCAACAGCCCGGTCGACTCCGACTCCGGGCTGCCGGTTGCGCTCGCCCTCGCTGCGGTGGCCGGCCTCGGAGTCCTCACCGTCGGCGGCGTGGCGCTGGCCCGAGTCCGCGGCTGAGCCGGAAAGCCGCGGGGTAGCCGGGGTCGGGATGGACATGCGTCCTCCCGACCCCGGTCCGCGTATGGAGGAATGGATGACGGCGGCTCGTTGGCTGCTGGTGGGCGCGGTCCTGGTGGTCTCGGCGTGCGGGCGGGCGGGCACCAGCCGGGTCGAGGCGGACCTGGCCTTCGCCCTCACCGGCATCGCGGTGGCGGCTCCGGTCGCAGAGGACACCGAGCCGGATCCGTCGCTCGCACCTCCGCCCACCCCGACCCCCGAGCCGACCCCGGCCCCGCTGTCTCCCCTCGCCGAGCTGGTCACGCCGGTCGGCTCGTCGACCTACGACCCCGCCGAGCACCAGCCGTCGGTGGCGCCGGTCTCGCTGACCATCGACGGCATCCGGGTCAGCGACGCACCGGTCACCGCGGTCGGCGTCCGGTCCGACGGCGAGATGGACGTGCCATCGGCCAGCGAGGTCGGCTGGTACCGGTTCGGCCCGTCTCCGGGCGAGAACGGATCGGCGGTGCTGGCCGCGCACATCGCCTTCGACGGCGTGGACGGCGTGTTCCGCAACCTCGACGCCATCGAGCTGGGCGCACAGGTCGAGGTCGGTTATGCCGACGGCACCACCACCGTCTTCGAGGTCGTCGACACCGCCCAGTACGACAAGGCCGAGCTGCCCTTCGACGACATCTTCACGTCGGACGGGGACCCGAGCCTGACCCTGATCACCTGTGGCGGCGACTTCAACCGGTCGATCAGCAGCTACGAGGACAACGTCGTGGCCTACGCGGTCCCGGTTGGGTCGTGATCGGCTCGGGTCGTGGTCATCGCCGGTTCCCGAACGTGTTCCAGCTGGTGATCGACGGCGCCGGTCGCCGGGGCGCCACGCCCCACTTCCCGGTGGGATGACCCAGCGGCACCAGCGCCGCCACGAGGTAGCGGTCGGGGATCTCGCATACCGCCCGCACCTCGTCCTCGTAGATCCGGTACACGGTGGTGAGCACGGCGCCGAGGCCGTGGGCGCGAGCCGCCAGCATCAGGTTCTGCACCGCCGGATAGACCGATGCCGCCAGCGGGCCGACGTCCATCTCGCCCTCGTCGTCGCTCACGACCATGTCGATGTCGGGCATCAGCACCAGGATCAGCACCGGGACCGATGCCAGGTTCCGGGCCAGCGCATCCGACGCCCGCCAGTTGCGCCGGTGGGCGGCCTCGGCCTCCTCGGTCCTGCGGGGTGGCGTCACGGCTGCGACTGCGGGCTCGTAGCGCTCCCACGCCCGCCGGTAGACGTCGGCGATGGCCTGCCGCCGGGCCGGCTCGGTGACCACCACGAACTGGTAGGGCTGGATGTTGCCGCCGCTCGGCGCCTGTACCGCGGCCCGCAGGATCGCCTCGATCGTCTCGTCGGCCACCGGCTCGTCGGTGAAGCGTCGCATGGCCCGGGTCGTCATCAGGCCCTCGTACAGCTCGGGCATGAGCGGGTCGCCATTCCCCAGGTCCGAAGCCATCACAGCTGACGGGTGTCGGTGTCGAGGCCGAACAGCATCCGGCCGAGCGGCTCCATGACCCGTGGTGCGACCATCCCGTGCTGGGTGGCGACGTGGATGTCTCGGAAGACCCGCTGGAGTGGGCTCGACTGGTAGACCGCGGTGCCGCCTCCCGCCAGGTAGCAGAGGTCGACGGCGTGGGTACAGCGCTCGACGGCGTGGCTGGCCGCCAACCGCAGCAGGCGGGTCTGCTCGTGGGTCATCGGTCCCCGGGTGGCGCCGGCCCACGCGTCGACGACGACCTCGCGCATGAAGGCTCGGCTGGCCCGGACCGCGGCATCGGCTTCGGCCAGCTGAGCCTGCACGGGTGGTCGTTCCGACAGCCGCCGCCCGCTGCCGCTGGGCATCTTGTCGCCCAGGGCGACCAGCTCGTCGACCGCCCGCCGAGCCAGACCGACCGTGACCGACGCGACGCCGAGGGCGAGCGCGCCGAAGAACGAGAACCGGTAGAGCGGGTCGTCGATCACCGGCTCGCGCCCGACCAGGTTCACCCAGCGCCCGTCGGGCACGAACGCGTCGGCGACCTGGTAGTCGGTCGAACCGGTGCCCTTCAAGCCGCTGGCGTGCCAGGTGTCGAGCAGCTCGACGTCGTCGAGGTCGAAGAACACGAACGGCGCGGCGGTGCCGTCGGGCAGGGGCGACGGGTTGCCGGCGTCGTCGACGATCCGGACGCCGCCGCCGATCCACGTGCAGTGACTGGTCCCCGACCCCCACGCCCACCGCCCGTTCACCCGGAGGCCGCCGTCGACCGCGACCGCAACGGCCGCCGGCATGCCGAAGCCACCGGTGACCGACCGCGGATCGCCGTAGACGGCCTTGCCGTGCTCGGGCGGGAGGCCGCCGCTCGTCAGCCCGGTGGTCCCGCCGATCATCACGCACCATCCCGTCGACCCGTCGTGGTACGACGTCAGCTCGACCGCGTCGAGCAGGTCGTTCACGTGCCCCTGGGCGCCGCCGTAGTCGTCGGCCACCCACAGCTTGAACACGCCGGTGTCGACCAGCGCGTCGGCGAGGTCGCGCGGCAACTGCCGGTGGGCCTCGATCTCGTCGGCTCGCTGGCCCGCGCTCACCGCAACGGTGGTCAGGTCGGTCATCGGTGCCTGGTCTAGCCGCTCGGGGCGCCGGGTGTTGCGGTCCACGAGGTCAGCGACGACCATGGCCCCGCCATGGACGACGACGACCTGCTGGCGCTGGCCCTCGCCGAGGCCCGACGAGCGCTCGATCACGGCGACGTACCGATCGGCGCAGTCGTCGTGGTCGACGGCGAGCTGGTCTCGTCCCGCCACAACGAGCGCGAGCTCCAGGGCGACCCGACCGCCCACGCCGAGATGCTCGCCCTGCGGGACGCAGCCGAGCGCCGAGGCGGCTGGCGTCTCGACGGCGCCACCGT
>JBFJYB010000358.1:0-3044 GCA_041622835.1 Acidimicrobiales bacterium
GAGGCCGACGCTCGCGACACCGAGCCCCTGGAGGTCGGTCGACCGCCCGACCGCGACCAGGAGCCGTTCGGCCGAGACCACGTCGCCGTCGGCCAGGTCGATCCGCACACCGGCACCGTCGGCGGCAACCGACCGAGCGGCGGTACCGGTGTGGACGACGATGCCGTCGGCCTCGAACGCCTCGAGCAGCACCTCGCTGGCCTCGGGCTCCTCGGCCGGAACGAGCCGGTCGAGCGCCTCGATCACCGTGACCTGCACGCCGAACCGGGCGAAGACCTGGGCCAGCTCGGAGCCGATGGCGCCCGCACCGAGCACGGCGAGCGAGCTCGGCAGCTCCTTGGCCTCGATGGCCTCGCGGTTGGTCCAGAACTCGATCGAGTCGAGCCCGGGAATCGGCGGCACCGCCGGGCGGGTCCCGACCCCGATCACGATCCCCCGCCGAGCCCGAAACTGTTGGTCGCCGACCGAGACCAGGCCGGGTCCCTCGATGCGCCCTCGGCCTCGCACGAAGGTGCCGCCCTTGCCCTCGAACCGCTCGACGGCCACTGTGTCGTCCCAGTCGTCGGTGGCCTGCTCGCGGATGCGGGTGGCGACCGGCTCCCAGTCCGGCTCGACGGTGCTGGTGCCGGCCGTGCCCGGGATCCGGCGAGCCTCGGCCAGCAGGTTGGCGGCGCGGATCATCATCTTGCTGGGGATGCACCCCCAGTACGGACACTCGCCGCCGACCAGCGACTGGTCGACGCCGACCACGTCGAGCCCGGCCTCGGCGAGGCGGGATGCCACCCCCTCGCCACCGATCCCCATTCCCACCACCACGACGTCGACGTCGGTGACTCTCACGTGCTCTCCTCGCTGTCTCTCGGGCTGTCTTCCGCGCTGTGCCTCGCCGTCCGGACCCGACGGGCCCGGCGACCCTCGATCTCGAAGAACAACTGGGCCGCCGCCTTCTGGATGCCGATCGACCAGGTCGGGTAGGCGTGGACGGTCTGGGCCAGCCGCCCGGCCAGCATCCGGGTGCGCATGGCCAGCGTCGGCTCGTGGATCATCTCGCCGGCCCGTTTGGCCACGATCGTCGCACCCAGGACCCGGCCCCCCGCCGCGTGGCGGGTCAGCAGGTCCGGGCCCACGATCAGCTTGACGAACCCCTCGGTCTCGTCGGCGGTCACGGCCCGGTCGTTCTCCCCCATCGGCAGGTAGGCCACCCGAGCCGAGTCGGGGGCGTCCGCCTCGCTCACCCCCACCCGGGCCACCTCCGGGTCGGTGAAGGTGACCCACGGGATCCAGGCCGGGTGGAACCGGAACCGGGCCAGCGGAATGCTGGCGTTGTACCCGGCCAGGCGGCCCATCTCGTCGGCGGCGTGGGTGAACGGCAGCTTGCCGGTCACGTCGCCGGCGGCCCACACCCCCCGCCGCGTGGTTCGCAGGTCGGAGCGGGTGTCGACGTGCCCGTGACCGTCGGTGATCACCCCGACGTGCTCGAGCCCGAGGCCCTCGGTGACCGGGCGCCTTCCCAGGGCGACCAGCACCTGCTCGGCGACCACCTCGGTCGCCTGGTCGGTGCAGACCCCGAGCTGCCCGCGGTCGTGGGCGACGACACTGGTGACCCGGTGTCCGAGCCGGAGGTCGACACCGTCGGCCCGTAGCGCGGCCGCGGCGACCGCCGACGCCTCGGGCTCCTCCAAGGGCAGGACCCTCTCGGCCATCTCGAACACGGTGACCCGCACCCCGAGGCGAGCGAGCGCCTGGGCCAGCTCGCAGCCGATCGGGCCGGCACCGAGGATCGCCATCGACTCCGGCGCGTCGTCGGCCTCGAACAGCTCCTCGTTGGTGATGACGCCGGGCAGATCCAGCCCGGGGATGGGCGGCAGGGCCGGGCGGGACCCGGTCGCCAGCACGAACTTCGAGCTACGCAGCGGGGTCCCGTCGACCTCGAATCCCCCTCCGGGCACGAAGCTCCCCCGGCCCTCGACGACGTCGACGCCTTCTGATCGCAGGACCGCCGCCGTCTCGGTTGCCGCGATGCGGGCGACCGTCTCGTGGATCCGGGCGAAGGCCTGTTTGGCATCGAGCCCGGCGGCTGCGGCCTCGATCAGGGTCTTGGAGGGCACGCAGCCGGTGAAGGTGCAGTCGCCGCCCAACGGACCGTCGCTCACCAGGGCCGCGCGCTTTCCGAGGCGCATGGCGGTCCGGGCCGCGCTCAGGCCCGCCGTGCCGCCTCCGACGACCACGACGTCGTACTCGTGCGAGGGAGACGTCATGTGCAGCCCATCAGTGCACGGTGCGGGCCGCGAACCAGGCCAGGTTGAACACCGCCAGGCCGAGCACGAAGTGCCGGATGTCGCGGTCGCGGTTCCGCACCCCGATCAGCGCCACGGTCCAGACCACTGCCATCACGATCCACTGGATGGCGACGACACGGTCGGTCTCGGGTAACGCCAGATCGAGCAGGAACTCCCTCACGCCGACCTAACCCCGCGACCACGGCTGGGCTTCCGCTCAGGTCGCGTCGAGCGCGGCACGGAACTCGGCCACCAGCGCGCCGACGCCCGCCGGTCCTCGCCCGTCGAGCAGCTCCTGGACGACGGCAGACCCGACGACCACGCCGTCGGCGACCTGGGCCACCTCGACCGCCTGCTCGGGTGTGCCGATCCCGACGCCCACCAGCACCGGGACGTCGGTCAGGCCCTTGAGCCGCTTCGCCACGTCGACGGCGCTGGCTGCCAGCTCGGTGCGCACCCCCGTGACGCCGAGGAGCCCGACGCCGTACACGAACCCTCGGGCCCGGGCGCAGATCCGCGGGAGCCGCTCGTCGGGGGCGGTCGGGGCCGCCAGCAGCACGGTCTCGATCGCTTCGGCAT
Source organism: Acidimicrobiales bacterium (assembly GCA_041622835.1). GTDB lineage: Bacteria > Actinomycetota > Acidimicrobiia > Acidimicrobiales > JBFJYB01 > JBFJYB01. Next base: position 2,859 of record JBFJYB010000358.1, read on the forward strand.
CGGCCGCCTCGGTCCACGGGCCGCATTCCTCCAACGGGAGGTCGGGCAGGATCGCCGCCGCCACGCCGCTCGCCGCCAGCGTGGCGGCGAAGCGCTCGTGGCCCATCCGGTAGACGATGTTGTAGTAGGTCATCACCGCGAGCGGCGCCCCGATGTCCTCGCCGCGTAGCCGGTCGAGGATCGACA
>JBFJYB010000359.1:0-3024 GCA_041622835.1 Acidimicrobiales bacterium
GACGAGCACAAGCCCGACATCCTCGGCATGTCGGCGCTGCTCACGACCACCATGCCCTACATGAAGGTCGTGATCGACACCCTCATCGAGAAGGGCCTGCGCGAGGACTTCATCATCCTGGTCGGCGGCGCCCCGCTGAACGAGGAGTTCTCCGAGGCGATCGGCGCCGACGCCTACTGCCGCGACGCCGCCGTCGCATCCGAGACGGCCACCAGGCTGGTCGCCGAGCGACGAGCGGCGTGACCGCACCGGCCCTCCCCCGGGTCCTGGTCGTCGCCTGTGGAGCCCTCGCGCACGAGCTGCTCGACATCACCCGGGCGAACCGTCTCGACAACGTGACCGTCGAGTGCCTGCCGGCGTCGTACCACAACGAGCCGAGCCGCATCCCCGAGGCGGTGCGGGCCCGAATCCACGCCGCCCGGGACCGCTACGACCAGATCCTGGTCGGGTACGCCGACTGCGGCACCGGAGGCCGCCTCGACGCGGTGTGCGCCGAGGAGGGGGTCGAGCGGCTACCGGGCGCCCACTGCTACGAGTTCTTCGCCGGCTCCGCCCACTTCGCCGCGCTCCACGACGCCGACCCCGGCACCTTCTACGTGACCGACTACCTGGTCCGTCACTTCGACCGGCTCGTGATCGCCGCCCTCGGCCTCGACCGGCACCCGCAGCTGCTCCCCGACTACTTCGGCAACTACAACCGGCTCGTCTACCTGGCCCAGACCGACGACCCCGACCTCGTCGAGCGGGGCCAGCGGGCCGCCGACCGCCTCGGTCTCGCCTTCGAGATCCAGCGGACGGGCTACGGCGACCTCGAGCCGGTCGTGGTCGCTCTCGGCCGGGCACCATGACCGAGCCCCGGCGCCGCAGCCGCAACCGTGCCTCGCTGGTCACCATCTACTGGCGGGACATCCCGGCCCAGGTGAACGCCGCTCGCGACGGCAAGAAGGCCCAGGCTCTGCTCCCGGCCCGCTTCCAGCACGCCATCGACCGGGCCGCGGTCGTCGCCGGCAAGACCGACACCCAGTCGTACGTGGCCGAGTGGCGCCAGGAGACCGGCAGCCTCGACGACCGCGACCTCCATGCCCAGGCCGGGGCCGAGGCCGAGCGGCTCGACCAGGAATACCCCCAGGACCGTCTCGAGCGCCTCGTCGCCTCGGGCGGGCTCACCACCGAAGGAGCCAGATGACCGAGACCGTTATCACGTCGGCCACCAAGGAGGTGGTGATCGGGTTCGACCGGCCGTTCGTGATGATCGGCGAGAAGATCAACCCCACAGGTCGCAAGCTCCTCGCCGAGGGGATGAAGGTGGGCGACTTCAGCCGGGTCGAGGCCGACGCCGTCGCCCAGGTCGAGGCCGGGGCCCACATGCTCGACGTCAATGCCGGCATACCGCTGGCCGACGAGCCGGCCCTGCTGGCCCGGGCCATCCAGCTCGTCCAGTCCGTGACCGACGTGCCGCTGTCGATCGACTCCTCGATCGTCGAGGCGCTCGAGGCCGGCATCGCCGTGTACGAGGGCAAGCCGCTCATCAACTCGGTCACCGGCGAGGACGAGGTCATGGAGCGGGTCCTCCCGCTCGTGGCCCGCCACGGGGCTGCGGTCGTTGCCATCTCCAACGACGAGACCGGCATCTCCGAGAACCCCGACGTCCGCTTCGACGTGGCCAAGCGCATCGTCGAGCGGGCCGCCGACCACGGCATCCCGCGTCACGACGTCGTCGTCGATCCGCTGGTGATGCCCATCGGCGCCATGGGGACCGCCGGCCGGCAGGTCTTCCGCCTCGTCCGCCGCCTCCGCGAGGAGCTCGGCGTCAACACCACCTGCGGGGCGTCGAACATCAGCTTCGGGCTCCCGAACCGCCACGTCATCACCGGCACCTACCTGGCCATGGCCATCGCCAGCGGCATGACGTCGGCCATCATGAGCCCGCTGCACGCCGAGGTGAAGTCGGCGGTCATGGCGGCCGACGTGCTGGCCGGCAACGACCCGAACTGCGCGGCCTGGATCACCGCCAACCGTGACCCCGACGCAGCCGCGCCCACCAGGGGTTCACGCCGCCGCGGCGGCCGCGGAGCACGGGTCGGGGAGTCGTAGTCCGGGGTGCCGGCCTCCGCCCAGCACCGCGTCGTGTTCACCCCGTCCGGGCTGAGCGGCCAGGTCGACTCCGGGACCAGCGTGCTCGAAGCGGCCCGTCGCCTGGGCGTCGACCTCGACACGGTCTGCGGCGGGCGCGGCATCTGCGGGCGGTGCCAGATCGTCCCCGGGATCGGCGAGTTCGCCAAGTGGGCGATCACCGCCACCGCCGACCACCTCAGCCCTCCCGGCGAGCTCGAGCTCGAGTACCGGGGCAAGCGGCCGCTGCGAGCCGGACAGCGCCTCGGGTGCGCGGCGCGGATCGTGGGCGACGTCGTGGTCGACGTCCCGCCCGAGAGCCACATCCACCGGCAGGTCGTGCGCAAGCAGGTCGACGTCGGCGACCTGGTCGTCGATCCCATGGTGACGCTGCACTACGTCGTCCTCGACCTCGCCGAAGACGGCGAGAGTGTGACCGAGAGGATCGCCGCCCGCCTCGACCAGGAGTGGTCGATCCCCCACGCCGGCTTCGATTCGTCGGTGCTGGTCCAGGTGCACGAGGCGGCGAGCGCAGACGGCCTCACCGTCGCGGTTCGCGACCGGGCCCAGGTCGTCGGGATCTGGCCCGGCTACGTCGACCGGGTGGCCGGTGTCGCCGTCGACGTCGGGAGCACCACCATCGCCGGGCACCTCTGCGACCTGGCCACCGGCGAGGTGCTGGCCAGCGCGGGACGCATGAACCCGCAGATCCGGTTCGGCGAGGACCTGATGAGCCGGGTCTCGTACGTGATGATGAACCCGGGCGGCGATGCCGAGCTGACCGCGGCGGTCCGTGCCGCGCTCGACGACCTCGTCGGCGAGCTCTGCGCCGATGCCGGCCTCGACCTCACGCAGGTGCTCGACCTGGTGCTGGTCGGCAACCCGATCATGCACCACATCGCCCTGGGCATC
>JBFJYB010000360.1:0-2974 GCA_041622835.1 Acidimicrobiales bacterium
AAAGGGCCCGTTCATCCTCGGACCCGCTCCGTTACGGTCCGATGGAGAGGAGCCGAGCCGTGACCGACGACACCATCGAAGCCGACGAACCCATCGAGCCGCGCACCGGGATGGCGATCCTGGACCGCGCCGAGTGCATCGACCTGCTGGCGAGAACGCCGATCGGTCGGATCGAGTTCGTCGCGCACCGCCAACCGGTCGTGCTCCCGGTGAACTACCGGTGGTTCGACGGGTCCATCGTCTTCCGCACCCTCGATGGCGACAAGCTGCACGCCGCGGCCATGAATCAGCCGGTGGCGTTCGAGATCGACGAGTGGGACGGGGAGACGAGCCTCGGCTGGAGCGTCGTCGTGAAGGGCCTGGCCCACGAGGTCACGAACTGGGCCGAGGCCGAGCAGCTCGAGCAGCTGGGCCTCGTGCCCTGGTCGAACGACGTCTGGCGCCAGAAGTGGGTCAGGGTCTACCCCGACGAGATCACCGGTCGGCGGGTGGTGTGAGGTCGGGGGTGAGGTCCGCTCCATGGGCCAAACCCTAAGAACGGCCCGCGACCCCCACTAGGGCCGAAGGCCCCCCAACCCGTTCCTTGTTCCCCGCTCCGAGCCCGCCCGGGGCGGCGGGGAGGGAGCCGGGCTCGGGTAGCGTCCGGTCAGTGTCACGCCGGTCTGCCGAGCTCGCCGAGGGGATCCTGTTCACCGATCAGTACCAGCTCACCATGGCCCAGCTCTACTTCCGGCGGGGCCTGCACGAGCGCCGGGCCCAGTTCGACTACTTCTTCCGGACCAACCCCGACTACGGACGGCACCAGGCCGGCTACGTGGTGACCGCGGGCCTCGACTGGCTGCTCGAGTGGATGCAGGCCGCCCGCTTCGGCGCCGACGAGCTCGACCGGCTCCGCTCCCAGCGCTCGGCCGATCACCAGCCCCTGTTCGCCGAGGACTTCCTGGACTGGCTGTCGGAGGCCGGAGACTTCTCGCAGGTCGAGCTCGACGCCGTCCCCGAGGGGCGAGTGGTCCACCCGCACCTCCCGATCGTCGTCGCCCGCGGCCCCCTCGCCATGACCCAGATCCTCGAGTCGTCGCTGCTCAACCACCTCAACTACCCGTCGCTCATCGCGACCAAGGCGTCACGCATCGCCGAGAGCGCGTCGGGCCCGGTGCTCGAGTTCGGCATGCGCCGCGGCCCGGGCCGAGCCGCCAACGCCGGGGCGCGGGCCGCGCTGATCGGTGGCTGTGACTTCACCTCGAACGCCGGCGTCTCCCACCAGCTCGGCGTCGAACCCCAGGGCACCCACGCCCACAGCATGGTCCAGGTGTTCATGGCGCTCGGCCTCGGCGAGCTGGAGGCGTTCCGGGCCTTCGCCGAGGTCTACCCCGACAACTGCATCCTGCTGGTCGACACCGTCGACACCCTCGGCTCGGGCATGCCCCACGCCATCACCGTGCTCGGCGAGCTCGAAGCGGCCGGCCACCGCCCGGTCGGCGTGCGGCTCGACTCGGGCGACCTCGCCTACCTGACCGTGCAGGCGGCTCGCATGCTCGACGACGCCGGGCTGACCGGCGTGCGGGTGGTGCTGTCGGGCGAGCTCGACGAGCTGGCGATCTGGCAGATCCTCTCGCAGATCGACGAGGAAGCGCCCCGGTACGGCCTCGACCCCGTCTCGGTCAGGGCGCGCATGGTCTACGGAGTCGGAACGCGGCTGATCACCTCGCAGGGACACGCCGCGCTCGACGGCGTGTACAAGCTGGTCGCGATCGAGCAGGACGGGGCCTGGCTGCCGAGCGTGAAGGTGTCGGACTCGCCGGCCAAGGTGCCGATCCCGGGCGCCAAGTCGGTGTGGCGGCTCTACGACCGGCGGGGGATCGCCACCGCCGACGCGGTGACCATGGCCGACGAGGACCCGCTGGCCGAACCGCAGATCGTCCTGCACCATCCCCACCACGACGGGGTGACCCGCACCGTCGACCGTGCCGACATCAGCGAGGCCGAGCCGCTCCTCGAACCCGCGTGGCGAGACGGCGGCCCGGTGGCGCCGGCTCGATCGATCGACGAGCTGCGCGACCGGCGCCGGCGCGACCTCGACCGCCTCGACCTCGGCGTGCGACGCCTGGTGAACCCGCACGTGTACCACGTGTCGCTGACCGACCGGCTGAAGCGGCTCCAGCACGACCTGGTCGCCCGAGCCCGGGCCGCCTCACACGAGGACGTCGACGCCGAGGGCGCGTAGCTCGCGGGCGGCCCGCTCGCCGTCGCCGGGCTCGAGCTCGACCGGGCGGGTCGCGGCCCACGGCACGGTCGTCTCGTACCCCGCCGCCCGCGCGTCGGCCGCGGTGGCCTTCACGCACACGTCGGCCGCGATGCCGACGACGACCACCGACCGCACGCCGCGCGCGTCGAGGTAGGCGGCCAGGCCGGTCGGCGCGTCGACCCCGGTGACCGGGTCGCGCACTGTGAACGCCGAGTACCCGTCCTCGCCGCCGGTCCCCTTGCGCAGGACGAGGTCGGCGTCGCCGTCGAGGTCGGGCCGCAGCTCGGCTCCCCACGTGCCGCGCACGCAGTGGACGGGCCAGACGCCGCCGCCCTCGACGAAATGCGGGGTCTCGGCGGGGTGCCAGTCCTGGGTCACGACGATGGTCGACCCGGCGACCCGGGCGGCGCGCACGTACTCGTTGACGAGCGGCACCACGTCTTCGGCTCCGCTCACGTACAGCGAGCCCTCCGGGTCGGCGAAGTCGTTCTGCACGTCGACGACGACCAGCGCGGTCTCGGGCCCGAACGCGAGATCGGCCACCACGCCGGCTCAGGCCTCGTCCACCGAGGCGTCCTGGGCCTGCATGGCCGCGGTGCTGGCGGGGATGGAGCCGGCCCGATAGCCGACACCGCCGATGGCCGGGAGCGGCGTCGGGGGTCCGTCCTCGCTCCGACGAGCGGCTGCGGCGCGGTGATAGGCCTCGAGCGCCTCCCTGGCCTCGGGCGT
>JBFJYB010000361.1:0-2964 GCA_041622835.1 Acidimicrobiales bacterium
GAACGCAGACGGTCGAGACCGGCCTGGTCGACGCCGGCCTCGACGAGCCGCTTGGTCCGGTCGTCGTGGGTGCGGCGGCTGCCCATCACCCCGATGTAGCCGACGTCGGTCTCGAGGGCCGAGACGATGGCGGGCACGTCGAACTTCGGGTCGTGGGTCAGCACGCAGACCACGTCTCGGGGGCCGAGCGCCCCGCCGACCCGGTCGAGCAGCCGGTTGGGCCAGTCGACCACCAGCTCGTCGGCCATCGGGAACCGCTGTCTGGTGGCGAAGACCTCGCGTGCGTCGCAGACCGTGACCCGGTAGCCGAGCAGCTTCCCGGTCCGCGCCAGCGCCGCTGTGAAGTCGACCGCCCCGAAGATCAGCATCTGCGCCGGTGGCCCGTAGGTCTCGATGAAGACCGACACCGCGTCCTCGCCGGCCTCTCCGTGGGGGCCGTAGTGGCGGACACCGGTCAGGCCCGCTTCGAGCTGGCCCTCGGCGTCGCGGGCGACGACCCGGTCGAGGTCGTCGTTGCCGAGCGAACCGAGCGGTTCGTGGTCGGGCCGGGTGAGCAGCTTGGCGCCGACGTTCGGGCCCTCGACGATGGTGGCCAGCGCCACGGGGCTCTCGGCCCGGATGGCCGCTTCGAGCGCGTCGAACAGCGGCGTGCCGGCCGCGGGCGTGGCCGAGCTCACCAGTCGAGCGGCTCGATGAACAGGTGGATCGTGCCGCCACACGTCAGGCCGACCGCGAAGGCCTCGTCGTCGCTGAAGCCGAACGTCACGAGCCGGCGGTCGTGCGACTCGAGCACCTCGAGGGCCTCGACGACCACCGCGCCCTCGACACAGCCGCCCGACACCGACCCGGCGACCTCGCCGTCGTCGCTGACCGCCATGGCCGCACCGGGGAGACGGGGGCCCGAGCCCTCGACGTCGACCACCCTCGCCACGGCGACCGCCTTGCCGTCGGCTCGCCACCTGGCGATGTCGTCGAGGATCTCCTTCATGGCGTCCCTCCCTCGTTCATGCCGCGATGACCCGGCCCAACTCTTCCAGCGAGTTCACGCTGTGGCCCTCGATGAACTCGTCGACGTACGGCAGCGCCGCCGCCATGCCCTGGGCGAGGGGTGCGTACCCGGGTGACGCCTTCAGCGGGTTCACCCACACCACCCGGTAGGCGACCCTCTGGAGTCGGGCCATCTGCTCGGCCATCTCGTCGGGATCGCCCCGGTCCCACCCGTCGGAGAGGATCACGACCACCGCGCCGCGGGCCATGCCGCGCACGCCCCACCCGTCGTTGAAGGCCCGCAGCGACGCCCCGAGCCGGGTGCCCCCGGACCAGTCGTCGACCGCAGCCGCCGCGGCTCGGACCGCCTCGTCGGGGTCGCGAGACGACAGCTCGCGGGTGAGGCGGCTGAGCCGTGTTCCCATGGCGAAGGCCTCGACGCGACGTCGGCCGACGACCGCCACGTGCACGAACCGCAGCAGGGCTCGGGCATAGGCCTCCATCGATCCGCTGACGTCGAGCAGCAGGACCAGGCGACGGGGCTGGCGGGCCGGCTCGTGGAACCAGCGCCGCACCGGCTCGCCCTGGGCCCGCAGCGACGATCGCACCGTGCGGCGCAGGTCGGGTGCACCTCTCGACCGCTTCGATGCGACCAGGCGCCGGGACGGCCTCACCGAGGTCGCCATCTTCATCGCCGCCATCATGCGGTGGGCCTCGGCCAGCTCGTCGAGCGAGCAGTCGGCGAAGTCCTTGTCGCCGAGCACCTCGTGGGGGCTGTAGCGCAGGGTGATGGTCGGACCGTCGGACTCCTCGGCCTCGTCGGGCTCGGCCCCGTCGCCGCCGTCGTCGACCGCCAGCGTGACCTGCTCGACGATCTCCTCGATGGTCGCCGGCGCCGGATCGGTGTCGAGCCAGTAGGCGGCGAAGACCGCGTCGTACAGGTCGTGGTCCTCGGGGCGGTGCAGCAGCGTGGCCCGCCCGGCCCAGAAGACCGTGGTCCGATCGTCGAGCCCGACGGCGTCGAGGGCTCGCCGGAAGGCGATGGCCGACCCGACCGGTACGTCGAGGCCGGCGCCGCGCAGCGCGGCGACGAACCCGCCGACGATCCGGTCGACGGCGGCGTGCTCGGCCGACCGGGGCGGCCCGAGATCAGTCGGAGCCATGGGCCTTGGCGACGACCTCGTCGAGCCCGTGGTCGCGGACCCGTTGCTGGTCTTCGCGGTACTTGAGCACGGTGCCGAGGGTGGCCTCGACGGTGCCGGTGGTCATCGACGACACGCCGAGCTTCCCGAGGGCCTGGGCCCAGTCGATCGACTCGGCCACGCCGGGCGGCTTGTACAGCCCGAACGAGCGGAACTGGGCGACGGCGCGAGCGACCTGGCGGACCAGCGACTCGTCGGCGCCGTCGGTGCGGAGGCCGATGATGGCGACCTCGCGTTCGAGGCCGGGGTGCTCGACCCAGTGGTACAGGCAGCGACGCTTGAGCGCGTCGTGGACGTCGCGGGTGCGGTTGGAGGTGATGATCACGACCGGCCGGGTGGTGGCCCGGAAGGTCCCGAGCTCGGGGACGGTGACCGCGTAGTCGGAGAGGATCTCGAGGAGGTAGGCCTCGAACTCGTCGTCGGCGCGGTCGACCTCGTCGATCAGCAGCACCGGCGCCGGCGCGGTGGTGGCAGTGATCGCCTGCAGCAGCGGCCGCCGTACCAGGAAGCGCTCGCTGTAGAGCTCGCCCTCGAGCTCCTGGGCGGCGTCGGCGGTGGCCGCCCCGACCGCCTCGGCGGTGCGGAGGTGCAGCAGCTGCCGCGAGTAGTCCCACTCGTAGACGGCCTGGCTGGCGTCGATCCCCTCGTAACACTGCAGCCGGATCAACTCGCCGCCGGTCCACGACGCCAGCGCCTTGGCGACCTCGGTCTTGCCGACACCGGGCTCGCCCTCGAGGAACAGGGGCCGGCCCAGCGAGAGCGCGAGGAACACCGC
>JBFJYB010000362.1:0-2962 GCA_041622835.1 Acidimicrobiales bacterium
CGACCACATCGCCTTCGCCGAGGTTGCTGCGCCCCCACGAGTGGGCCACCAGGTTGAAGGCCTCGGTGGCGTTCTTGGTGAAGACGACCTCGCTGGGGTCGGGGGCGCCGATGAAGCGGGCCACCTTGGCGCGGGCGTCCTCCATCGAGCGGGTCGCCAGGTCGGCGATGTGGTAGGCGCCGCGGTGGACGTTGGCGTTGATGGTCTCGTAGTAGGTGTCGAGCGTCTCGAGCACGCACTGCGGCTTCTGCGAGGTGGACGCCGAGTCGAGGTACACGATCGGGTGCCCGTTCACCTCCCGGGCGAGGAGCGGGAAGTCGGCCTTCAGCGAGACCACGTCGAGGTCGTGGTCGGTCAGCGCCACGCGTCGTACCCGTCGCGATCGAGCGTCTCGGCCAGCTCCATCCCACCGCTCTGGACGATCCGCCCGTCGATCAGGATGTGGACCCGGTCGGGCCGCAGGTGATCGAGCAGTCGCTGGTAGTGGGTGATGGCGAGGATGCCGAGCTCGGGGCGCTGGGCCCGCACCGCCTGCACGCCGTTGGCGACCACCTTGAGCGCGTCGACGTCGAGCCCGGAGTCGGTCTCGTCGAGCACGGCGAGCTCGGGCTCGAGGATCGCCATCTGGAGGATCTCGTTGCGCTTCTTCTCCCCGCCCGAGAAGCCCTCGTTGAGGTACCGGTCGGCGAAGGCCGGATCCATGTCGAGGCGCTCCATCCACTCCATGATCGCCATCCGCAGCTCGAGCACCGACAGCTCGACCCCCTTGCGGGCCGACAGCGCCTGGCGGAGGAAGTTGTTGACCGACACCCCGGCGATCTCCTGGGGGTACTGGAAGGCCAGGAACATGCCGGCCTTGCCCCGCACGTCGGTGCTCCACGAGGTGATGTCGTCGCCCTTGAGCACCAGGCGCCCGCTCGTGACCTCGTACTCGGGGCTGCCCAGCAGCGCGCTGGCGAGGGTGGACTTGCCCGATCCGTTCGGCCCCATAAGGGCGTGCAGCTCGCCGGCCTCGATCGTGAGGTCGACTCCCCGCAGGATGGTCGCATCGGGTGCCGCGACGTGGAGATCCTCGATGGCGAAGAGCGGGGGCGAGCTCACGGCTCCATCGTATTCACGGCTGGCCAATTACCCCTATGTCGGTAGTGGAAAACCGCTCACGCGATGGGGCTGGGGTGGGCATGAAGGTCTTCCTTCCACGTGCGGAACCGCTCGTGGCGGGTGCCGCTGGGGCCGGTGCCCTCGCCCCGGCCGTCGGGGTAGAGGCGGAACTCGTGATGGATCGACAGGTCGTCGACGTGCAGGGCCACGTAGCGGGCGTCGGCTCGCCGGGCCGGTCCTGCCCTCCACAGCAGCCACGGACCGAGGCGCCGCTTGTAGGCGATGAGCGGACCTCCGATGTCGTCGCCCGACGACAGCAGCACGTCGGGCGCTTCGACCCATGCCTCGGCCGGGATGTTGCGGTCGCGTAGCGGAGTCGGCGGAAGCTCGTCGGTGTGGACCGGGGTCGGGTCGACCGGGCGCTCGTCGGCGGGGAGGCTCACCAGCCCCGATCCACCCACTCTTGCAGGTGGGGCTGCTCGGCACCGATGGTGGTGTCGTCGCCGTGGCCGGGCAGCACCAGCGTCTCCGGGTCGAGGGTGGCGAACAGCCGCCGATCGATCGACTCGATGATCTTGTCGAAGTCGCCTCCCGGGAACCCGGTCGCGCCCGGACCGCCGGGGAACAGGGTGTCGCCGCTGAACAGGACCGGCGATCCTTCGACCTTGAAGCAGATCGAGCCCGGCGTGTGGCCCGGGGTCAAGATGGTGTGGAGGCGGAGCCGTCCGACCTCGATGACGGTGTCGTCCTCGAGCAGGTAGTCGTAGGAGTCCAACATGGCGGCGTCCTCGGCGGTGACCCCGACCTCGTAGCCGGCGTCCCTGACGGCCGGCACCGCCTGGATGTGATCCCAGTGGCCGTGGGTCTCGAGCACGGTGCGCACGCCGAGGTTCTGGCAGAGCTCGAGCAGCAGCTCGTGCTCGTTGGCGGCGTCGAGCATGACCGCGTCACCGGTCTCGCGGCACCGCAGGACGAACACGTTGTTGTCCATGGGGCCGACGACGACCTTGTGGATCTCGGCGGCGGTGTCTTCGTAGTGGAGTGTCGACATGGAAACAGTGTGCCGGCTGAGCGGCGCCGCGCCGACGGCGACCGTCGTCGGTCGCGGCCGACGCGGCCGCTACTCGAGGATCAGCTCGCGTTCCATCAGCTCCCGGACCTCGTCGTAGTTCCGGACGACCGCGTCGAGGGGACGCCGGTTGAGCTTCACGAGGTCGGCGTCGGCGGTCGGTGCCGGCATCCCCAGCCAGGGCGAAAGCAGCTCGTCGACGAGCCGCTGCGGGTCGCCGACCATCGCCTCGTAGCTCACGAGCAGCGACCGCTCCCGTACCCAGGCTCGGTCGAGCACCGAGCGGTACTGCCGGGCGACGCGGTCGTAGTGCCGGGCGAAGTCGGCCGGGTCGACGTCGATGACCGGGGCAGTGGGCGTGCCGGCCGCCGACCCGCGGGCGTGCCAGACGCCGCTCGCCTGGGCCAGCCGCATCGACACGAACTGGTCGGCGACCGACCGTCTCCACAGCACGACGAACCTGACGCCCGGGTACTCGGCGCGAAGGTCCTCGACCCCGACGTGGTGCGCGGCGAGCTGGCCGAGGATCAGCTTGGCGCCGCGGACCCGCCCGTCGATGCTGGCCAGGTTGTGCCGGATGTGTCGGAGGCTGGCACCACGGCCGGCCCCGGGTCGGATCCCGCCCCGGGCCGAGGGGTGCAGCACCTCGCCGAGGAACCGGACGTCGGGAAACCGGTTGAGGTGCCCGACGAGCAGTGTGCTCCCCGTGCGTGCCGTCGCCAGCACGAAGACCGGAGCCTCGGGTACGTTCCGCGGCCGGTACCGCAGTAGCAGGCCGGCGCGGCGCAACCC
>JBFJYB010000363.1:0-2958 GCA_041622835.1 Acidimicrobiales bacterium
CGGCCAGGTTGTCGGCCATCGGGATCTCGACGAGCACGTGCTTGCCGGCCCGCAGGACGTGGATCGCCTGCGAGGCGTGCAGCGGCGTCGGGCTCGCGAGGACGGCGGCGTCGACCCCAGGCTGCGCGAGGCACTCGATCAGATCGAGCGACCAGTGGCCGATCCCGTGCTCGCGGGCCAACTCCTCGGTGGCGGCAGCCTCGATGCGGGCCAGGGCCGCCAGGTGCTTGCGGGCGATGGCGCCCTCGCCGGCCAGGACCAGCTTCACGCAGCCACCTCCCTCAACCCTCGGCCGAGTCGACGTAGGTCACGCCCAGCTCGGCCAGCTTGTCGCGCAGTCCGTAGAAGTCGACGCCGAGCTCGCCGGCGCGGAGCCGGGCCCGGGTCTCCTCCTCGTTGGCGAGCCGGGCCCGTGACTGCTCGAGAGCCCGATCGGCCTCGACCATCGGGACCGCGACCACCCCGTCGTCGTCGGCGCAGATCACGTCGCCGGGCGAGATGGCCTGCTCGCCCAGAACGATCGACACGTTGACCGAACCGGGCGTCGCCTTCACGGTGCCCTGGCACGAGACGTGCCGGCTCCAGACCGGGAAGCCCATCTCTCGGAGGTCGTGGGTGTCGCGGACGCCGGCGTCGATGACGAGACCCCGGACGCCACGGCTCATGAGCGACGTGGCCAGCAGGTCTCCGAACATCCCGTGCGTCGACGGCGCCGTGTTGGCGACGACCAGGACGTCGCCAGGCCGGCAGACCTCGACCGCGGCATGGATCATCAGGTTGTCGCCCGGATGACTCGAGACGGTGACGGCCGAGCCGGCGATCCGGGCCCCACGCTGGATCGGAGTGATGTGCGGTCCGACGTAGCCCCGGCGGCCGATCGCCTCGTGGACGGTTGCGGTGCCGATGGGCGCCAGCGCGTCGATGGTCGCCGGGTCGGCCCGCTCGATCGAGCGGACGACGACGTGTCGGTTCATGGGGAGCCCTTCCCCAGGCGCGGGTAGACGCGCCTGGCGTTGTCCTCGAAGATCTTCTGGCGATCGCCGTCGCTGAGCGAGGCCCGGTCGACGTAGAGCTTGGTGTCGTCGTAGTGCTCGCCCCGGTCGGGGTCCACCCCCCGGACCGCGCCGACCATCTCCGACGCGAACACGATGTTGTCGACCGGCACCACGTCGACGAGCAGGTCGACGCCGGCCTGGTGGTAGACGCACGTATCGAACCAGATGTGGTCGAGCAGCGCGTCGAAGTCCCAGCCATGGTCCTGGGCCATGCCCCGGAAGCGACCCCAGTGGTACGGCACCGCGCCCCCGCCGTGGGGGATGACGAGGCGCAGGCCGGGGAAGTCACCGAGGAAGCCCGAGGTGAGCGCTTGCATGAAGGCGGTCGTGTCGGCTCCGAGGTAGTGCGACCCGGTCGTGTGGAAGTTCTCGTTGCAGGCGGCGCTGACGTGGACCATGGCCGGCACGTCGAGCTCGCAGAGCTTCTCCCACAGCGGCCACCAGTGACGATCGGACAACGGCGGCCCGGTCCAGAACCCGCCGGTGGGGTCGGGGTTGACGTTGCAGCCGACGAACCCCATCTCGGTGACGCAGCGCTCGAGCTCGGCGACCGAGCCGTCGATCGAGACACCGGGCGACTGGGGAAGCTGGCAGGCAGGAGCGAAGTTGTCGGGATAGAGGTCGCACACCCGGCGGATCAGGTCGTTCTGGTGCTGGCTCCAGAACCGCGACGTGTGCTCGTTGCCGACGTGGTGGCCCATCCAGCTGGCGCGGGGCGAGAAGATGGTGAGGTCGGTGCCCCGTTGGCGCTGGAGCCGGAGCTGGGCCCCCTCGAGGCTCGCGCGGATCTCGTCGTCGGTGACCGCCATGGTGCCCAGCTCACCCACGTGGGCGGGATCGCCGGCGACCGCTGCGGTCTGGGCCTCACGCCACTCGCCCACGGCCGGCGGCGTCGTCGTGTAGTGGCCGTGGCAGTCGATGATCATCAGGTCACATACTGGCGCATGATCGTCGATCGGGACCCGAGCCGATCCACGGGGACCGGTGACACGGCGTGAGGACGCAGGTGGCCATCATCGGCGCCGGGCCGGCCGGCGCTCTGCTGTCGCACCTGCTGAACCGGGCCGGCGTCGACAACGTCGTGCTCGAGCGCCAGAGCCGGGCCCACGTGCTGGGGCGGGTGCGGGCCGGAGTCCTCGAATGGGGCACCGTCGAGATCCTCCGAGCGGCGGGACTGGGCGAGCGGTTGGACCGCGAGGGCCACGTCCACGAGACGATCAACATCGCGTGGCGGGGCGAGGACCTGCTGTCGATCGACACCGCCACCCTCGTGGGCCGGCAGATGATGGCCTACGGCCAGACCAGGATCCAGGAGGATCTGTACGAGGCGGCCGACGCGTCGGGAACGACCATCGTCTTCGAGGCCGACCACGTGGAGCTGCACGCCGTCACGTCGCCGCACCCGTACGTGACCTTCACCGCCGACGGCGCGACCGAACGGCTGGACTGCGACCTGATCGCCGGTTGCGACGGCTTCCACGGCGTGGCCCGCCAGGCCATCCCCGAGTCGGTGCGGCAGGAGTACGCCAAGGACTACCCGTTCGGCTGGCTGGGCATCTTGTCGGAGACGCCGCCGCTGCCCATCCTCATGTACGCCAACCACGAGCGCGGCTTCGCGCTGTGCTCGATGCGGACACCGATGCTGAGCCGCTACTACGTGCAGTGCCCGCTCGACGACACCGTCGACGACTGGCCCGACGACCGCTTCTGGTCGGAGCTGCTCGCCCGCGTCCCCCGGGTCCAGGGCGACCAGATAGCCACCGGTCCCTCGATCGAGAAGTCGATCGCCCCGCTGCGCAGCTTCGTGGCCGAGCCGATGCGCCACGGCAACCTGTTCCTCGCCGGCGACGCCGCCCACATCGTCCCTCCCACCGGCGCCAAGGGCCTGAACCTCGCCGTCTCC
>JBFJYB010000364.1:0-2925 GCA_041622835.1 Acidimicrobiales bacterium
GCGCGTCGGTCTCGACCAGGAGCCGGTCGAGAGGAGCGAGCCGGGCGGCAGCCCGCACCTCGTCGGCGCTCGGGAAGGTCACGATCCCACTGAACGAGAGCCAGGCGCCGAGGTCGAGGGCCCGGCGCGCCTCGTCGGGGCCGCCGGTGAAGCAGTGGAAGACCGTCGACTCCGGCGGGCCCTCGGCGTCGAGGATCTCGAAGGTCTCGTCCCACGCCTCGCGGCTGTGGATCACGAGCGGCAGGCCCCGCTCGTTCGCGATGGCGATCTGCGCGGCGAAGACCTGGCGCTGCACCGAGCGCGGCGAGTGGTCGTAGTGGTAGTCGAGACCGCACTCCCCCACCGCCACCGCCCGGCCGTCGGCCAGCAGCTCGTCGAGGCCCTCGATTCCCGAGCTGGCCTCGTGAGGGTGGACGCCGGCGGTGGCCCACACCCCCTCGTGGCGACCGGCGAGCTCGAGTGCGGCCCGCGAGGTCGTGACGTCGGTGCCGACGTTGATCAGCCGGGTGACGCCGGCGCCGTGCGCCTCGGCGACCCCGTCGTCGTCCTCGGGCTCGAGGTGGCAGTGGCTGTCGGTCCAGACCGGGTCGCTCATCAGCCCCCGCCGACGGGTGCGTCGGGGTCGGCGACGTCGATCTTGTCGAACAGCGGTACCGGTGCCGGGATGGGCGTGCCGCCGGCCAGCTCGGGTCGGGCCCACCCGGTCGGCGGGCCGAGGACTGCGTCGAGCCCGGCGCACGAGAAGGGCAGGTAGGGGCTCAGCCCCACCCGCACACCGTTGACGGCCGCCAGCGCGGTCCACAGCACCGAGGCGGCCCGGTCGAGGTCGCTCTTCACCAGCTTCCACGGCTCGTTGTCGTTCAGGTAGGCGTTGACCCGCTGGGCGGCATCCATCATCACCCGTAGTCCGGCCCGCAGCTCGACCCGCTCGATGTGGTGCCCTGCGGCTTCGAGCGCGACGTCGACCTCCGCCTCCAGCAGTGTCCGATCGTCGTGGGTCAGCACACCGGGCTCGGGCACCCGGCCGTCGAAGTTGCGATGGATCATCGACAGGACCCGGTTCACCAGGTTCCCCCACGTCGCCACCAGCTCATCGTTCACCCGGCGGGCGATCTCGTCCTCGGAGATGTCGGTGTCGCTCTGCTCGGGCAGCGTGGAGGCCAGCGCGTACCGGAGCGCGTCGGGCTGGTAGCGGTCGAGCGCCTCGCCGATGGTCATGCCCACGCCCCGGCTGGCCGAGGCCTTGCCGCCCTTGAAGGTGACGTACTGGTTGGCCGGTACGTCGGTGGGCAGGTTCAGGCCGCCGTAGCCGAGCAGCATGGCCGGCCAGATGATGGCGTGGAACGGCACGTTGTCCTTGCCGACGAAGTAGTACGACCGCGCCTCGGGGTCCTGCCACCACTCGCGCCACGCGTCGGGCTCGCCCCGGTTGGCCGCCCACTCCTTCGACGCCGACAGGTACCCGATCACGGCGTCGAACCACACGTAGATCCGCTTGCCCGGGCCGAGGTCGTCGACGGGAAGCTCGACGCCCCAGTCGAGGTCGCGGGTGATGGCCCGGTCGTGGAGACCGTCCTCCACCCAGCCGAGCGAGAAGTTGACCACGTGCTTGCGCCATCCCTCCCGTGAGCGGAGCCACTCGCCCAGACGATCCTCGAAGTCGGACAGCCGCAGGAAGAAGTGCTCGGTCTCGCGCCGTTCGGGCCGGGCCCCCGACAGCTTCGAGCGGGGGTCGATCAGGTCGGTCGGGTCGAGCGTCCGGCCGCAGTTGTCGCACTGGTCGCCCCGTGCACCCGCGTAGTCGCAGTGGGGGCAGGTGCCCTCCACGTAGCGGTCGGGCAGGAACCGCTCGGCGGTCGGGTCGTAGAACTGCTCGGTCGTCCGCTTGTCGATGTGACCGTGCTCGAGCAGGCGGAGGAACAGGTCCTGGGTGACCTCGGCGTGGTTGGCCGTGCCGGTGCTCGTGTAGAGGTCCCAGCTGATGCCGAGCGCCCCCCACTGCTCGACGAACTCGGCGTGGTAGCGATCGACGATCTCCTGCGGCGCCACGCCCTCGTCGTCGGCGCGGACCGTGATGGGCGTGCCGTGCACGTCGGACCCGCTCACCATCAGCACCCGGTTCCCGGCCAGACGGTGATACCGGGCGAAGATGTCGGCCGGCAGGTAGGCGCCGGCCAGGTGGCCGATGTGACGCGAGCCCGAGGCGTAGGGCCAGGCCACCGCGACGAGAATCGCCGTGCTCATCGGCTCGAAGCCTGGCTGGGACCGGTTCCCGTCATGCGGCGAGGGTAGTGGGCGCTGCGGACGGCCCCGCCGGTCGGGCCGCTACCCCACCTCGCGCAACGGCGGAGCCGGCTCGACCGCCGGGTCGCCGTCGGGCAGCGGGAGCGGATCGGGAGCGGCCGGTCCCGAGGCCTCGCCGGCCTCGAGCTCGTCGATGCGCTGCAGCTGCCGCTCGAACACGCTGCGCCGGGTGCCCTGGAGCGAGTCGTAGGAGTTCTGGAGCGTGCCGAGGTGCTTCCCGACCTTGTCGAGCTGCTCGGTGAACTTGGACCACTCGCCCCGGAACCCGTTCAGGTACTCGAGGATCTCGTCGCCCCGACGCTCGAGGCGGAAGCTGTCGACCGCCTGGCGGATGACGGCCAGCACCGAGAACAGGGTGAGCGGCGAGCACAGCACCACCTTCTGGCGCAGGGCATGGTCGATCAGGTCGCCGTCGTTCTCGTGCAGGAAGGCGTAGACCCCCTCGTTGGGGATGAACAGCACCACCGTGTCGACGGTGCGGTCGGGATCGATGTAGGACCGGTCGGCGATCTCCTTGACCCGCTGGCGGACGTCGCGGGCGAAGCTGCGCCGAGCCTGGTCGCGCCGGAGGTCGTCGTCGGCGTCGAGGAAGCGCACGTAGTTGTCGATGGGGAACTTGAC
>JBFJYB010000365.1:0-2924 GCA_041622835.1 Acidimicrobiales bacterium
CTCGTCGCCCTCGGCCTCCCCGTCTGGCCCGTGGTCGTCGTGGTGGCCGTCGCCCTGGCCATCGTCGTCTTCGAGCTCGACCTCTGACCGCAGTCAGTCCACCCAGCGGAGTCAGAGCCGTTCGAGGACTACTGCTATCCCGAGGCTGCCGCCCTGGCACATGGTGAGGTAGGCGAGCTGGCCGTCGATGCGCTCGAGCTCGTGGAGCGCGGTGGCGACGAGACGGCTGCCGGTGCAGCCGACCGGGTGCCCGAGCGCGATGGCGCCGCCGTTGACGTTGACCCGGCCCCAGTCGGGCTCGTGGACCTGGGCCCACGACATGACCACGGACGCGAAGGCCTCGTTGCACTCGATCACGTCGAAGTCCGACATCGCGAACCCCGACTCGTCGAGCATCTTGGCGGTCGCATGGACCGGCCCGTCGAGCAGGTAGTACGGATCGCTGCCGACCATCGTGTGATAGCGGATCCGGGCCCGCGGCCTCAGCCCGTGCGCGGCTGCCACCTCGTCGTCCATCCACAGCACCGCCGCCGCGCCGTCGGAGATCTGCGACGACGTGCCGGCGGTGTGGACGCCGCCGGGGATGATCGGCTTCAGCTTGGCCAGCCCTTCGGCCGTGGTCTCCCGCAGGCCCTGATCGCGCTCGATCGTCGCCGTCTCTCCGGTCGGCGCGAGGTCCCCGTCGACGACCGGTGCGTCGAAGACCGGCACGATCTCGCGGTCAAAGCGACCCTCGGCCCACGCCACCGCCGCGTTCTGCTGTGACCGGAGCCCCAGCCACTCGACGTCGTCACGACTGATGTCACGATTCGAGGCAATGCGCTCGGCCGCGCCGAACTGGCCGTGGTCGGGGTCGTCCCAGGGCCAGTCCTCGCCCTTGTAGTGGCCGCCACCGCCCCGGGCCGCGGTGCCGAGCGGGACCTGGCTCATCTGCTCGACCCCGCACGCGATGGCCACCTTGGCGCCTCCGGTGGCGACGAGCCCGGCGGTCAGGTTGTTGGCCTGCAGGCCCGACCCGCACTGGCAGTCGATGGTCGTCGCCGCGGCCGTGTAGTCGTCGCCGACGCTCAGCCAGGCGTTGCGGGCGACGTTCGACGCCTGCTGACCGGCCTGGGTGACGCAGCCGCCGACGATCTGGTCGACCGACCCGGGGTCGACGCCGGCCCGGTCGAGCACGCCGCGCTGGGCGGTCGCCAGCAGAGCCGGCGCACCGACGCCGGCCAGCCACCCTCCCCGCTTGCCGATCGGGGTCCGGACCGCTTCGACGATGACTGGCGTACCCATCTGGGCCCCTCCCGATCGGGCGCTGGCGAGCGGCATCGTTCTAGCCGACCGCACCCGCCGACTCCACCCTCGGCCGCCGGTGCGGTTGGGTACTCTCGACGGGTCGCCGTCCCAGGAGATCCGCCATCGCCCTCCCGCACGAGTTCCACGAGCTGGCCGCCCGGGTCCGCAACTGGGGTCGATGGGGCCCCGACGACCGGCTGGGCACGCTCAACCTGATCACCGACGACGCGGTGGTGGCTGCGGCCGGTCTCGTGCGCAGCGGGCAGCGGGTGTCGCTCGCCTACCCGTTGCGCCACGACGGCATCCAGGCCGGCGCCATCCCGGGCCGGATCAACCCGATCCACACCATGGTCAGCGTCAACGAGCCGAACCTGGGCGACCCCGACGGCTTCTGCAGCAGCGACGACACCGTCGAGATGGCCCTCCAGGCCGGCACCCACTGGGACGGCCTGGGCCACGTCAGCTACGGCGGCGTCCTCTACAACGGCATTCCGGCCACGACCGTGACCGAGGAGGGCTCGGCCGTTCTCGGGATCGAACAGGTCGAGTCGCTGACCGGCCGGGGGGTGCTGCTCGACGTGGCCGGCGCCCGCGGCGTCGACCGGCTCGCCGGCGGCGAGGTGATCGACGCCGCCGACCTCGACCATGCCGCGCACCACGGCGGCGTAGAGGTCCGCTCGGGTGACATCGTCCTGATCCGCACCGGTTGGATGCAGCTCATGCACGCCGGCGACCGGAACACCTACGGCGGGTTCGCCGAGGGCAGCCCCGGTCCGGGGCTGGAGGCCGTCGAGTGGTTCCACCGCCACGACGTCGCGGCCGTCGCCACCGACACCTACGTCTTCGAGGTGTTCCCCAGCGAGAACCCCGAGGCCATGCTGGCCGTGCACCTGCTCGACATCGTCGACATGGGGCTCACCCAGGGCCAGAACTGGGATCTGGAGGAGCTGGCGGTCGTCTGCGCCGCCGACGGCCGCTACGAGTTCCTGCTGGAAGCCTCTCCGCAGCCCGTGGTCGGGGCGGTCGGCTCACCGGTCAACCCGGTGGCGCTGAAGTAGCGCTCCGAACCGGCGACGCGGGCGGGCTCAGACCCGGGGCCGGGTCTCGTGGGCCGCCGAGGTGTCGGCGGCGACGTTGTAGTAGCGCCGCTTCTCCTGGTACATCTTCGCGTCCGCCGCGGCCAGCAGCTCGTCGGTGGTCGACGCGTCGTCGGGGAACACCGCGATGCCGATCGAGGCCGTCACCCGGATGTGGGTGCCGTTGTCGAAGTCGAGCGGGAAGTCGAGGGCGCGACCGAGCCGCATGGCCAGCACCTCCAGCTCGTCGACCCGGCCCACGTTGGGGATCATCACCGCGAACTCGTCGCCGCCGAGACGTACCGCCAGCTCGCTGCGGCGGGTCGTCTCGAGCAGGCGCTCGGCCACCTTCCCGAGCACCATGTCGCCGATGGCGTGGCCGCCGGTGTCGTTGACCGCCTTGAAGCCGTCGAGGTCGATGAGCATCAGGCCGGTCCTGGTGTTGTGGCGCCCGTCGCCGGCGACGGCCTCCTCGAGCCGCTGGATGAGCAGCGTGCGGTTGCCGAGACCGGTGAGGGGGTCGATGAGGCGGAGCTGGCGGTCGCGCTCGGCCTGGCCCCA
>JBFJYB010000366.1:0-2914 GCA_041622835.1 Acidimicrobiales bacterium
CCGCGCCGGCGCCAGCTGGGTGACGATCAGCTCGGAGTCCCGGACGGCACGGTCCTCGGTCGATCCCCGCAACTCGCGCTGGACGGAGGTGTAGGAGAACGCCGCCAGCGCCGCCACCCCGAGCGCGATGGCGACGACGATGCTGACCATCAGCCGGACCCGGAACCTCTTCCGGAAGCGGTGTCTCAATCTGATCGGCCTGCCCGGTACCCGACGCCCCGGACGGTCACGACCAGCTCGGGCACCGTCGGGTCGGGTTCGATCTTCGAGCGGAGCCGCTGGACTGCAACGTCGACGAGCCGCGAGTCGCCGAGGTAGTCGTATCCCCACACCCGCTCGAGGAGCATCTCGCGGGTGAAGACCTGGCGGGGTCGCTGGGCGAGCTCGGCCAGCAGGCCGAACTCGATCGGCGTGAGCGGGATCTCGACACCGTCGCGCTCGACGAGGTGGGCGGCGAGGTCGATCCGCAGCGGGCCGAGGCGGACCGACGCCGGCTCGTCGGGCGGCTGGCTGGCGCGCCGAAGCACCGCGCGCAGCCGCGCCACCAGCTCGGGAAGCTCGAACGGCTTGGTCAGGTAGTCGTCGGCACCGGCCTCGAGCCCGACGACGATGTCGACGACGTCGCCTCGTGCGGTGAGCATCACGACCGGCGTGGCGCCCTGCGACCGGATCGTGCGGCAGACGTCGAGCCCGTCGATCTCCGGCAACATCAGGTCGAGCACCACGACGTCGGGCTCGTAGGCCGCGACCTCGCGCAGCGCCTGTGCGCCGTCGACCGCGGTGGCGACCTCGAACCCGGCCCGCTCGAGTCCCATCTGGGTGAGCTCGCGGATCGAGGGGTCGTCCTCCACGAGCAGCACTCGGAAGCCCACGCCCCCATTGTCGCCCACCAACCGGAGGTGGTCGCAGCGGGGGTGCCGGACGGATCGCTGCGCTCAAGACCAGCCCCGACCCGACCGACGGATGACAGAGACCCCCGATAGCGTCTGAGCTTCCCGGCCGACCGGCCCGGACCTCGTTGTATGCGAACCCTCCCTCTCCCCGTCCCCGCACGACCGCGGCTGCTCGCCAGCCTCGTCACGGCCGCCGTCGTCGCCGCGATCCTCGTCGGCGCACCGGTCGGGACGACCGACGCGGGCGCGACCGACCCCGGCGACTACTCCGATCCGGAGTGGTGGCCGCTGCGCGGGACCAACCTCCTGGGCTGCGCCTACAACGGCTCTGGCCCGACCTGCAACGGCCACCACGGCGTCTGGGCCATCGACATCGAGGGTCCCGAGGGCCAAGAGGTGTATGCGGCCGGCGCCGGGCAGGCGTTCGTCCACAGCGACAGCACGGGGTGCAGCGGCTTCGGGAAGGCGGTCGAGATCGATCATGACGGACGCTGGTCGGTGTACGCCCACCTCAGCTCGATCGACGTCACCGACGGACAGTGGGTCGACGAGAACACCGTGATCGGCCGGCTCGGCCACACCGGCAGCGTGTCGGGCTGCTCGTACGACCACCTGCACTACGAAGAGGGACCGGACAACACCTGGTGGACCGGTTCGCTGGACCCCGGCCCGATGAAGGCCTGCGTCGACGGCCAGCTCGTCACCTATCCCGACGCATGGGGGCGATCGAGCTGGGACGGCCTCGAAGGCCACGAGCATCTCGGCACCAGCGACGGCACCTCGTGCGCGAGCGAGGACCTCACGCCCGAGCTCCTCGCCAACGGGGGGTTCGAGTCGGGCATGACCGGTTGGACCGAGGCGAGCGGTGGCGACTCGCGCACCACCCGGATCGGGCTGCCCTTCGAGGGCGCCCAGAGCCTGCGCGTCGACGGCAACGGCTCGTGGTCGCGCGTCCACCAGACCGTCACCGGCGGCGGCGCAGCCGGCGAGACCTTCATGGCCGAGGTCATGGTCCGCGCCGTGTCGGGCACCCAGCGCGCCCGGGTCATCGTCCTCGGTCTCGGCCGGGGTGCCGAGCGGGCCCGGGCGACGGTCACGGTCGGCACCGACTGGCAGGTCGTCCGGGTCCCGATCACCCTGGCCCGCGACCGGCGCCGACTCCGAGTCGTCCTGTTGGCGCCGGCCGGGAACCGGGTGCTGTTCGACGCCGCCTCACTGCACCGCTCACTCGTGACCAACGGCGGGTTCGAGTCGGGCCTGGCCGGCTGGACCGAGGTGAGCGGCAGCGAGTCGGAGCGGACGGCACGGGTGCGGCTCCGCTACGAGGGCGCCAGGAGCCTGCGGGTCGACGGCAACGGCTCGTGGTCGCGCGTCCACCAGAGGGTGCCGGGAGGCGGACGGGCCGGCGACACGTTCGTCGCCGAGGTGATGGTCCGGGCCGTCAACGGCACCCGGCGCGGCCGGCTCAGCATCCTGGGCGTCGGCGGCGGGGTCGAGCGGACCAACACCACCTTCACGGTCGGCACCGACTGGCAGCTCGTCAGAGTCCCGATCACCCTGGCCCAGGACCGCCGCGCGCTCCGAATCGAGCTGCTCGCGCCGGCCGGCAGCCGACTGCTCTTCGACGCCGCCTCGATCAGCTGATCCCTGCGTGAGGGCGGCCGGCCGCTGCGGCCAATTAGCATGGCCCCATATTGGATCTCGGAGTCGATCTCGATGTCTGGCCCTGGGTGTGGCTGTTCGTCGCGGTCGCCTTCACGCTCATCGAGATCACGCTCCTCGGCGGGTCGTTCATCCTGTTGCCCTTTGCCGCGTCCGCGTTCGTCGCATCGGTGCTGGGCTTCTACGACGTGGCGATCGAGGTGCAGTGGGCCGCGTTCCTGCTCGGAGGCGCCGCGCTCTTCCTGGGCTTCTACCGGTGGGCGAGGTCGTTCCTTCGTGACCACGTCCTGCCGCCGGGAGTCGGTGCCGACCGGCTGGTCGGCATGACCGGCATCGTCACCGTCGGGGTCGACTCGGGC
>JBFJYB010000367.1:0-2899 GCA_041622835.1 Acidimicrobiales bacterium
GAATCGTCCCCGTGGCGTCCGGTCCCTGGCAGCAGCTGAACTCGCAATTGATCCGGTGCGATCGTTGCCCACGCTTGCGGGAACATTGCCGCCGGATCGCGGCGGCCAAACGCCGCGCATTTCGCGACCATGCTTACTGGGGCCTGCCGGTCCCGAACTTCGGCGACTCCCGGGCGCGCCTGCTGATCGTCGGCCTGGCTCCAGCCGCCCACGGCGCCAACCGCACCGGCCGCATGTTCACCGGCGACCGATCGGGCGACTGGCTCTACCGGGCCCTGCACCGGGCCGGGTACGCCAGCCAGGCCGAGGCGGTGAGCCGCGACGACGGCCTCCACCTCGACGGCGCCTGGATCACCTCCCCGGTCAAGTGCGCGCCGCCCCAGAACCAGCCGTCGGCCGATGAGCGGCTGGCCTGCCGCCCGTTCTTCCAGCGCGAGCTGGAGGCGCTCGACCGGGTGAAGGTGATCGTCGCGCTGGGCGGCATCGGCTACGCGGCCGTCGCCCGCGAGCTCGCCATCCGACCCCGGCCGAAGTTCGGGCACGGCGTCGAGGTCGCCGCCCCCGGCGAGCGCACGCTGCTGTGCAGCTACCACGTGAGCCAGCAGAACACCTTCACCGGACGGCTCACCGAGTCGATGCTCGACGACGTCTTCGCCCGGGCTCGCACCCTCACCGGATGACCGACCGCGGCCGATAGCCTGACCGCGCCATGCGCCTGCCCACCCCGCCCCGCTCCCGCTTCACGTCGGGGCGTCTCGGCATGGTGCTGGCGGCAGCGGTGCTCGTCCTGTCGGCCTGCACCCCGTCGGGCCAGCCCAAGGACTACGACACGACCACCGAGGAGAACTTCATCGAGGCTTGCGAGCTCAACGGCGACGAGCAGGCCACCGACGTGGCCGCCGTCTGCCGGTGCAGCTACGACGCCATCGTCGCCCAGATCCCGTTCGAGGACTTCGAGCGCTTCGACGAGGAGCTGCGCGACGACATCAACGCCCAGTTCGACGACCGGATCTCGGGCATCGTCGCCGACTGCATCCGCACCGCCGCCAGCTGACCCCCGCCATCCCTCCATCCCGCCATCCCTCCATCCCTCCATCCCGGATTTCTGACTGCTGAGGGCGCGCCAGCGCGCCCGAAGCGGTCATAGATCCAGGGTGGAGCCCGGTTGGGTAGCGTCGGGGCCACCGTGAGCGACGACCCTCGACCGCCGGCTCTGTTCCGCCCGCTGCGCGACGGCGACGTGACGAAGATCGCCGACGCCGCCTTCACCGTGCTGGAACGCTCCGGCGTCGCGGTGCACTCGTCGAGAGCGCACGCAGCGCTCACCGCCGCCGGGGCGATCGGGACCCCAGGCGGTCCGATCCTGCGTTTCCCCCGTTCGCTGGTCGAGGACGCCGTCGCCGCCAACCCCTCGGTGGTCACCCTGTGCGGGCGAGACGGGGCCGACGACCTCGTCCTGGGAGCGGGTCGGGTCCACTACGGAACGGGCGGGACGGCGGTGAGTGTGCTCGACCCCGACACCGGAGAGCACCGGCTCTCGACCCTCGACGACGTGGTCCTCAACGCCCGGCTCGTCGAGGCGCTCGACCACGTCGACCTGTTCACCATCAACGTGTTCCCCAGCGAGATCCACGAGCCGGACCACATCGACACCAACCGCTTCTTCCACGCCCTCGACAACACCCGCAAGCACGTGATGGGCGGGGTCTACTCGCTGGAGGGCTGCACCCGCACCGTGGCCATGGCCGAGATCGTCGCCGGCGGTGCCGACGAGCTGCGGGCCCGCCCGTTCGTCTCGTTCATCACCTTGATCATCAGCCCCTTCAAGGTCGACCGGCACTACGGCGACATGACCTGCTTCCTCGCCGGGCGGGGGCTGCCGGTCGTCGTGCCCACCGAGCCGCTGTGCGGGTTGACGTCGCCGATCACCCTGGCGAGCAACGTGCTGGTCCACCTGGCCGAGACCCTGGCCGGCATCACGCTGGTCCAGTCGGTGCGGCGGGGAGCTCCGGGGATCTGCGGCAGCGTCGGCTCGATCGTCGACCTCCGCACGATGGGGCACCTCGGCGGCCCGATCGAGCGGGCCATGCTGAACGCCGCCGTCGCCCAGTTGGCCCAGCACTTCGGCCTGCCCCTGTACTCGACGGCCGGCGCCTCCGACGCCAAGAGCGTCGACGTCCAGGCGGCCGTCGAGAGTGCCATGTCCAACCTGCTCGTCGGCCTGGCGGGCGCCGACTACGTCCACGACGCCGCCGGGCTGATGGACTTCGACCTGACCGTGGCCTACGAGAAGCTGGTGCTGGACGACGAGATCCTGGGCATGTGCCAGCGGGTGCTGCGCGGCATCGAGGTCGACGACGACAAGCTCGGGCTGGAGCTGATCCTCGAGAAGGGGCCGGGCCGCGACTACATCGGCGAGGCGCACACCGTCCGGCACATGCGCGACGAGTTCTTCTTCCCGAAGCTCGCCAACCGCAGGCCCCGATCGGGCTACGAGCCCGGTGACGACGCGCTGTCGCGGGCCCGGCAGGTCGTACACGAGGTACGCGACGCCCCGGCTGCGAGCCGGCTCGACCCTGCCACCCGCGCGGCGATCCTGGAGCAGTTCCCCGAGATCGTCGCCTGAGCGCCGGCGGTGACCGTCACCGCCCCCCGGAGCCGCTCAGATGCCGACCCTGGCCTCCCTGGCGGCCCACTCGGGCCAGCGGGCCCGGCTCTTGGCCGAGAGCTTGTGCATGAGGGCGATGGCTCCCGGGTCCTCGTCGCCGGGCTTGGCCACGATCACGCCCTCCTCGAGCATCTTGATGATGATCTGACGGCCCAGCTCGGTCCGGACGATGGTGAGGGTCCAGTCGGTGGCGTCGCCGATACCGCCGGTGGAGATGTCGGCGTGCTCGGC
>JBFJYB010000368.1:0-2876 GCA_041622835.1 Acidimicrobiales bacterium
AGCCTCAACTAGAGCTCATCTGAGCCTCCGAGCCCCGGGGCCCTTCGCAAGAGGGGCCCCGGGCTCGTTTTCGCGTGTCGGAGCTCGGCCCCGCGCCCGCAGGTTCTTCGGTAGGGTCCGGTCCGTGCCGACGTCGAGCGAGGTGAGCTTCGGGTGGCTGTCGCCGGTCATCGGCAACCGCTGGAGCGACCACCAGCCGATCGTGATGTACCAGGAGCGCCACATCCTGCCGACTGCGGTCCGGTCGTTCGACTCGATCTGGATCGCCGACCACTTCTACGGCTTCGACGCCCGGACCGATCCCTTCATGGAGGCGTGGACCACGCTCACCTGGCTGGCGGCGAAGTTCCCGGACGTCGACCTCTGCCACCACGTGCTGGGCCACGGGTACCGGCCGCCGGCGCTCACCGCCAAGATGGCGGCAACCCTCCAGGTGCTGTCCGGCGGACGCTTCATCCTCGGGATCGGCGCCGGGTGGCGGGGCGAGGAGTACGAGGCCTACGGCTACGAGTTCCCCAAACCGTCGGTGCGCTTCGCCCAGCTCGAGGAGGTCATCGAGATCTGCCGCCGGATGTGGACCGAGGACCGGCCGACGTTCGAGGGGCGGTACTTCTCGATCCACGAGGCGTCGGCCCCGCCCCGGCCCGAGACGATCCCGCCGATCTGCATCGGCGCGTCGGGAGAGAAGGTCGGGTTGCCGCTGGTCGGGCGGCAGGCCGACATGTGGAACTCGTCGATGCGGGGCACCGACGACGACTGGCGCCGCAAGTGGGGCATCGTGGCCGACTCGGCGGTCGCCGCCGGTCGCGACCCCGACACCATCGTCCAGAGCACGACCGTCGAGCGGGCCCTGCCCGAGTCCGATGCCGAGGCGGCCGAGCTCCTCGACCTCCTCGGTCACTGCCACGAGCTGGGCGTGCGCTACTTCGTGATGGACTTCGGCCATCCGCCCGACCCCGAGCCGATCGAGCGCTTCGTCGAGCAGGTGATGGCCCCGCTCCGGGCCTGACCGCCGTTCGCTAGATTGGCGCACGTCCGGGCGACGGGCGCGAGCAAGGGAGACCGCATGGCAGTGCCGACCTTCGTGGGTGTCAGCGAGGACCGCAACGGAATGCCACAGGGGTCGA
Source organism: Acidimicrobiales bacterium (assembly GCA_041622835.1). Taxonomy (GTDB): domain Bacteria; phylum Actinomycetota; class Acidimicrobiia; order Acidimicrobiales; family JBFJYB01; genus JBFJYB01. Next base: position 1,128 of record JBFJYB010000368.1, read on the forward strand.
GCTCGTTGACGCTCCCGGTGCCGTCGGGAAGCGCGGGCGAGCTGCTCGTCGCCGTGGTCGGCGTCAAGATCAACCCGTCGACCACTACGCCCGCGGGGTGGACTCCGATCATCGCCGGCTTCAACGGCTGCACGTCGGCCTCCGACCCCGGGCTCGGCATCCGGGCCCAACTCAGTGCCTGGTGGAAGATCTCCGACGGCACCGAGTCGTCGGTGTCGTTCACGTTCGGGCCCAACGTGTCACAGGGCTCGGGCGGGGTGCTGCGCTACGCCGGCGTCGACCCGGCCAGTCCCATCGGCCCGTTCAGCTGCGACAAGGGCTCGTCGGCCGCACCCACCGCGCCGTCGGTCGACACCGTCTCGTCCGACAACCGGATCCTCCGGCTCGTGGTCTCCGATGCCGACCAGGCCAAGTCGCTGTTCACGTCCGAGCCAGCCACGAAGCGCTTCGAGATCGAGTCGACGACCGTGTTCGGACCGGGCACCGCCTACACGATCGATGCGGTGGTCACCGCCGCCTCGGACGCTCCCCAGGCCGGTGCCGGCGCCACCGGCACCGCGGCGTGGGCTCTGCCGTCCATCGACCAGTGGGCGGCCATGACCGTTGCCATCCAGCCACCGGCCGACGGCGGCGGTCAACCCGGCTGCGGTGCGATCATCGCCCGGGTCGTCGAGGCGCTGCGCGAGCTGCTCGAACGGCTCAGGAAGAGGGGCTCGGCCGGCGAGCGACGGACGGGGCACTAGTGCCCCGCCCGATGCCGGTCGAGGGTTCGTGACCGTGCCCAAGATCGCCTTCGTCGGCGCGGGCAGCACCGTGTTCGCCAAGAACCTGCTCGGGGACATCCTCGGCCGGCCCGAGCTGTCGGCGTCGACCATCGCGCTCCACGACATCGACCCGGCCCGCCTCGCGACGTCGGAGATCGTCGCCGGCAAGACCGCAGCGACGCTGGGGGCGCTACCGACGATCGAGGCCACCACCGACCGCCGGGCCGCACTCGACGGCGCCGACTACGTGATCACCATGTTCCAGGTCGGCGGCTACGACCCGGCCACCGTCGTCGACTTCGAGATCCCCAAGCAGTTCGGGCTGCGTCAGACCATCGCCGACACTCTGGGCGTGGGCGGGATCATGCGCGGTCTGCGGACGATCCCGGTCCTGCTCGACGTCTGCGCCGACATGGAGGACGTCTGTCCCGACGCCACCCTGCTCAACTACGTCAACCCGATGGCCATGCTCTGCTGGGCGGTGTCGCGGGCGTCGAGCATCGCGACCGTCGGGTTGTGCCACAGCGTGCAGGGCACCGCCGAGCAGCTGGCCGGCGACCTCGGGATCCCGAGCTCGGAGATCCGGTACCGGTGCGCGGGCATCAACCACATGGCCTTCTACCTCGGGTTCGAGCGGGCGACGCCCGACGGCCCGGTCGACCTCTACCCGGCGCTGGCCGAGCGGGCCGCGCAGCCCGCCCCGCTCCGCGGCGACCCGACCCGCAGCGACGGCGGTGTCGAGGGCCTCTCCGACGCAGTGCGCTACGAGATGTTCCGGCGCCTCGGGTACTTCGTCACCGAGTCGAGCGAGCACTTTGCCGAGTACGTCCCGTGGTTCATCAAGTCCGGGCGTGACGACCTGCTCACCCGCTTCGGCGTGCCCCTCGACGAGTACCCGCGGCGCTGCCAGCGCCAGATCGAGGGATGGGAGGGGCTGCGGGAGGCCCTCGAGGACCCCGAGTCGGGCGTGACGGTCGAGCCGAGC
>JBFJYB010000369.1:0-2828 GCA_041622835.1 Acidimicrobiales bacterium
CCGAAGCCGGGAACGGCAGGAACCATGCACCGCAACCCTCGACCTCGCCGGCCGTCTCGGGCCGGTCCGGGATGAAACGGAGCCGGGCGTCCTGGCGTGGATCGGTGATGCCGAGGATCGGTTCGAGCACGAGATCCTGCAGCAGGTTGACGTCGAGCGAGCGATACGGGTCGTCGGGCACCCGGTCCGGGTCGATGCGGAGGCGATAGGTGCCGCCACCGATCTTCACGCCGAGCTCGTGTGGCCCACGTGGTCGCGCCTCGGCCTCGCTCACCGGCTCCAGCAGATGAGTGGACGCGAGGCGCTCGATCACGGTGTCGGCGTCGAGGTCGGGATCGACGACGCACCGGCCGAAGGCCCACACCTCCAGCTCGCCGGTGGCGAAGACGCCAGCGGGCAGGCGCGCGTCGTCCCGACCTTCCTCGCGGGCGGCCAGGCTGGCGGCGGCGAGTCGGTGGTGGCCGTCGGTGATGTACAGCACGTCGCCGACTCCGGCACACAGGGCGCGGGCGTCGTCACCCTCGATGATCCACAGCTCGTGGGCCGAGCCGTCGACGGCGACGAAGCTCGTGTCGGGATCGTCGCTGGTCCGAGCGGCCAGAGCGTCGGCCACCTCGGTGCGGGGGCGGTGGACCAGAGCAATCGGGTTGCCGTGGATCCGCGTCGTGCGGATGTAGTCCGCCATCTTCCGCTCGGTCCTGGTGATGGTCGACTCGTGCCCCTTGATCAGGCCCTCGTCGTAGGCGCCGACCCTCACGTCGGCGATGAAGCCGGTGGCGGCCAGGTCGCCTCGCGCCACGCGGTAGGCCAGGACGGCCGGCCCGACCGGGCGGAGGGCGCCCTGCTCCTGCCCGTTGCGCAGCCACTCCAGCGCCTGCTCGTGGGTGCTGCCGGCCCCCCTCCCGGCGGCGTGCCGGAAGCTCAGCGGATCGAGCCGGGCCGTCTCGACGTCGGCGGGCGACAGCACCGACGACGGCGGTCCCACGACGCGGTGCGCCAGCTCCGGCGCCGGGACGAAGCCGGTGAACGGCTCGAGCAGAGCGGTCATGGAGACCGTGACAGTACCGCCCGGAGCGCAACCGCGGCGGCCCGGTCGCAGCTTCCCCGCTGCTCTAGCGTGGTCGGATGCAACGACGACGGTTCATCCAGGCCGGGCTCATGGGGATCGGCGCCGGAGCGGTGGCCTCGCTTCCAACCCGGGCGCTCGCCCAGGATGCGGCGCCGGGTCCTGGCCCGTACGGCTCCATCGACGATGTCGACCCCGATGCGCTCGGGTTGATCCTGCCACCGGGGTTCTCGGCCAGGGTCATCGCCGAGAGCGGGTCCGAGGTCGGTGACACCGGGTATCGGTGGCACGCCTATCCTGACGGCGCGGCGACCTTTCCCGATGGCGAGGGCGGGTGGCACTACACGTGCAACAGCGAGGTCTTCTCGCCGCGTGGGCTCGGGGGCGTGAGCGTGGTTCACTTCGGGCCCGATGGCGAGATCCTCGAGGCGCGACGTGCCCTCGAGGGCACGTCGGCCAACTGCGCTGGCGGCCCCACGCCCTGGGGGACCTGGCTGTCGTGCGAGGAGTTCGACACCACCGGTGGTGCGGCCGACCCGGAGCCGCAACCGGCCGGAATGGTTTGGGAGGTCGATCCCACCGGCGTTACCGACCCGGTCGCCCGGCCCGCGATGGGGATCTTCAGTCACGAAGCGGTCGCGGTCGATCCCGAGGGCGAGCGGCTGTACGCGACCGAGGACCAGTTCGATGGACACCTGTACCGCTACACGCCCGACGCCTACCCCGACCTCGCGTCCGGCCTCCTCGAGGCGGCCGACGTGGCCGACGACGGCAGCGTGCGGTGGGTGGAGGTTCCGGATCCCACCGCCACGTCCGGCAGCGTTCGGGCCCAGCTCCCCGATGTCACCCAGTTCCTCGGCGGTGAGGGCATCTGGTACCACGACGGCGAGGTCTTCTTCACGTCCAAGTTCGATGGCAAGGTCCACGCGCTCGACGTCCGCACCGACCAGTACCGGGTGATCTACGACGCCGGCACGTTCACGTCGCCGGTCCTCAGCGGCGTCGACAACGTGACCGTCGATGCCGGTTCGGGCGATGTGTATGTCGCCGAGGACGGCACCGACCCGATCGAGCTGGTCATCATCACCCCCGAGGGTGAGGTGGCGCCGTTCGTGCGGCTGACCGGGGAGCAACACGACGGTTCCGAGATCACCGGGCCGTGCTTCTCGCCCGATCGGACCCGCCTGTACTTCAGCTCGCAACGTGGTGGCACGAACCTCGCACGCGAGGTCCTCGGCCAGGAGGAGAACGACATCTTCGGCGAGGCCAACGCCGGGATCACCTACGAGGTCACCGGTCCGTTCCGCGGCCGGATCGAGCCCGAGCCGACCCCCACGCCGACCGCGGCTCCCGAGCCGACCGCCACGACCGAGCCGGTCCCGACGCCGACCGAGGTCATCACCGCGGCCACCGAGACCCCTGAGCCGACCGATCTTGCAGCCGGAACGGTCGCCAGTGCCGACGACGGTGGGCTCGGCGCGGGGTCGATCGTGGGGATCGGGGTGGGCGCGGCCGCAGTCGTTGGGGGCGCGGCATGGGCCATCAGGCGTCGAACCCGAACAGCTCCCGACCCCCCTACCGATGCCTGATGTCGATGTCGTCTCGGAAACCGTCAGACCGACCCCGCGAGGGTTCGGGCCTTGCACATGTCCCCCGACATCACGATGGCGGAGGGGGTGGGATTCGAACCCACGGTGACTTGCGCCACACACGCTTTCCAAGCGTGCCGATTCGGCCGCTCTCGCACCCCTCCTGAGCCCCG
>JBFJYB010000370.1:0-2821 GCA_041622835.1 Acidimicrobiales bacterium
CCGCCCCTGGCTGATCACCTGGGACGACCACGAGGTCGACAACGACTACACCGGCGACATCAGCCAGGACGACGACCCGGTCGACGAGTTCCGAGGACGTCGCGCCGATGCCTACCTGGCCTGGTACGAGCACATGCCGATTCGCCTCGACCCGCCCGACGGCCCCGACTACGAGATCTACCGAGATTTCGTGTGGGGCGACCTGGCCCGGTTCTTCGTGATGGACGGCCGGCAGTACCGCGCCAACCAGCCACGCGACGGCGACACCACCGACCTCCCCGGTTTCGGCGACAGCGCCTCGGTCGGCGTCTACACGCTGGCCGCCGACGCGCTCGACCCGGCCAACTCCTTCCTCGGCGCCGACCAGGAGGTGTGGCTGGTCGACGGCATGTCGGCCAGCACCCAGACCTGGAACTTCATGGCCCAGCAGGTGTTGATGCTGGGCCTCAACGTCCTCGGCACCGATCCGCCCCTCACCGTCACCGACCTGTGGGACGGCTACTCGGGGAGCCGCGAGCAGCTGCTCCGGGCGTTGGCCGGCAACGGGGTCCAGAACATCGTCGTGCTCACCGGCGATTTCCACTCGGCTGCCGCCGGCGACGTGCGCAGCAACCCGTTCGACCTCGACACACCGGTCGTCGCGTCGGAGCTGATGGCCACCTCGATCTCGTCGTCGTTCTTCGAGGCCGCCGAGGCGCTGGCCGCGCTGGTGCTCGCCACCAACCCGCAGCTCAAGTTCTTCGACGCCCGCAAGGGCTACACGATCTGCGAGGTCACGCCGGACGCGGTTACGGCCGACTACCGCGCCATCGCCGACCCGACCGACCCGGAATCGCCGATCGAGACCATCGCCACCTTCGAGATCGCCGCCGGCACCGCTGGAGTCAATGCTCGATGACTCGCCTCCGCCATCCATGGCGTCGGCTCGTGTGTCGCCCTGCGCCGCAGGCGCGACGGGCGACGTCGCTGTCGATCATCGGCCCATACGAGCGGCCATCCATGGCCGCTCGCGCACGCCCGTGACGACGATCGGGATCGTGGCCGGTTCCGGTCCCGAGGCCGGGCTCGATCTCTGGCGGAAGGTGCTGGCCGCGGCCCGGCAACAGCAAGGCGGCGACTACCGCGGCGACACCGACGCCCCGCGAGTCGTGGTCGTCTCCGAGCCCGAGCTCGGCCTGTCGATGGACATCGAGCAGCGTGAGGCCGAGGTCTGGACCGCCCTCGAGGCCACCGTCGGTCAGCTCGCCGCCCAGGTCGACCACTACGCCATCGCCTGCAACACCCTCCACTACTTCGCGCCCCGCCTCCGCGCGCTCGACCTCGACGCCGAGCTGATCTCGGTCGTCGACGTCGCCCGGACCTACGTCGACGAGCACGACCTCGACACGGTCGGCCTGCTGGGCGCTCGCCAGGTGACCGAGCTCGGACACTGGTCGCCCTACGGCCCGCTCACCGAGAGCGCCACCGTCGTCACCACCTCACGTCGCGAGGAGCTGCACCAGCTCATCCACGACGTGAAGACACACGGGCCCGACCACCCGGGGCTCGCCGAGGCGTGGGCTGCGGTCGTCGCCGACACCCCGGCCGACACGCTGCTCGTGGCTTGCACCGAGCTCCCACTGCTCCCTCGGCCGCCCACACCCAAGACCCTGGTCGACGTGACCGAGCTGGTGGCCGGCCAGCTCGCCCGCCTGGCGCTGACCCCACCGCCCTAGCCGCAGAACGTGAACCAGCGGTACTCGCCGTCGACGATGGCGACGTGGCTCTCGGTGGCCTCGCCGCTCTGGCCCCGGCCCGACAGAGCGATCGTGACCGTGGTCGCCTCGGGGACGTCGAACGCGCGGCCGTCGGGCAGCTCCCACGTCCACGGCCCCACCTCCCCCTCGGCGATCAGCTCGATGGAGAAGTCGGGATCGACGAAGCTGGCCAGCGCAGCGGGACACTGATCGGGGTAGGCCTCGAACACGGTGGGGTGCAGGCGGGCCTCGGCGAACGCCAGGTCGCCCGACGAGATGCTGGTCGAGAGCTGGCCGTAGAAGGCGGCCAGGTCCTCGCCGTCGGTGGTCGGGGCGGCGTCGCCGCCCACGGACGGAGCGGTGATCAGACCGTCCACCGGCACCAGCGACTGTTCGAGGATCTGGCCCTCGACCTCGGTGCGGACCTGGTAGACGAGCGCGCCCTGCGGCAGCTCTCCACGGGGTACCGCCAGCGTGAGCGCATTGTCACGGATGATCGCCCGGGCGGCCGTCGAGCCGCTCGACGACGAGAGGATCCAGCCCCCCTCGGCCTGCTCCATCCGGTAGAGCGGGCCGCCCGACGCAGTGAAGTCGACGTCGTGAGCCCGGGCGGTGCCGTCCGGGGTGAGCGGGATCGGGCCGGCAAAGGCGACCGAAACCGCGACCAGACCGCCGACCGGCACGTCGGGCCGGCCGTCGGGACAGACCGTGAAGGCGGCCATGCCGGGCCCGCACGGGAAGATCGTGTTGTCGAAGAGGGGACCGGCGAAGGCCGAGGTGTCGCCGACCGAGGCGAACGGATCGCCCTGCGAGTTGACCGAGCCGGCCCCGACGGCGATCGGATGGTCGGAGACGGTCACCTCGAACTCGACGTCGGTCGTGGCGCCGTAGAACACCCAGAAGCGGTTCTGGTCGGCGGCGCACGCGTCGAGCACCTTCACCAGCAGCTCGGTGTTGTCGGGGTCGAAGAAGAAGAAGCAGCCGGAGTCGTCGACCGGCGCGGACCCCCCGATCAGGTTGTGGGTGACCCGGGCGGCGTCGGCCCAGTCGGCCTCCACCCGGAAGCGGTCGCTGGTCAGGGCGAG
>JBFJYB010000371.1:0-2820 GCA_041622835.1 Acidimicrobiales bacterium
CCCCAGATCATTCACCACCACCCTCGCCCCGTTCTCCGCCAACAACAGCGCATGCTCACGCCCGATCCCCCGACCACCACCAGTCACCACCGCCACCCGACCCTCACACAACCTGCTCACGACCACACTCCCTTTCGGCTCCGGGGCGGCGACAGCCTAGCCACCGAGAATCGGATCGCTCAGATGAGCCGCACCAGCGGGCCGCGGGAGAAGTCGGGGGCCGGGCCGACGCCCATGTCGTCGTAGACCGATGGCGGGACCGAGATGTCGGCGACGAACATCTCGCCGACCAGGCCGGACTCGAGCAGGCCGACCTTGGGCAGCGCCAGCGTCAGGGTTGCGGTGGCGGCCACCGCCGGGTCGCCGGCCCGGCCGCTCGTCGCGTCGAGCCCCGACGGGACGTCGAGCGCCAGCACCTCGACGTGACCGGCCCCGATCGCGCGCACGAGCTCGGCCGTGGGACCCCGCAGATCACCGTCGAGGCCGTAGCCGACGAGGGCGTCGATGCCGAGCTCGGCATGGACCGGCGCGTCCCCGATCGGGAGGCCCATCTTCTGCACGATGGCGAGCTGATGCGACGCAGCCGCGGTGAGCTTCTTCGCCGGGCCCGACAACACGATGGAGACGTCGACACCGTGATTGGCCAGGTGGCGGGCCGCGACCAACCCACCTCCTCCGTTGCCACCCGAGCCGACGTACACGGCGACGGTTCGGGGCTGGAAGCGGCTCACCGCCAGCTGAGCCAGGTTGGCGCCGGCGTTCTCCATCATCTGGAGGACCTCGATGCCCAGGTCCTCGACCATCCTCCGGTCGACCTCCGCCATCTGTTCGGCGTTCACCGACCCGATCTCGACCCAGGACTGGATCTGGTAGTGCAGTGCCAACATGCCCCCAAGCGCGCTCGCCGCGCAGCTTAGGTCGAGACCGTCATCGGCGACTTACGCCGGGCACTGGCTGACGGGCGGTACCCCGGCGAAGCGGTCGGCCAGCCACGCGAACAGGTCGTCGGCGTACTCGGGAACCACACCGGCGTGGTCGAAGCCCTCGTAGATCGTCCGCTCCATCGACACCGTGCCGTCCAGGGCACACTGCTGGTCGAACAGGAGGCCGGTGCTGACCACCGGGATCTGCTCGTCGTCGCCGCCCTGCAAGATGATGGTCGGCACCGGCATCGGCCGCTGGTTGGTGTCGTTGGCCCGCAGGATCTCGCCCCAACCCTCGAGCGCGAACGGGTCGTCCACCGGCGAGATCTCCTCGTAGGACAGCGGGTTGAACACCTCGAACACCTCGCCGGTGCAGCCCTCGTCGAGGACCGCGGCCAGCTCGAGCGCCTCGGGCGTGAGCACCTCGGCCAGGTCGAGCTCGGGATAGGCGGCGGCCAGCGCGGCGGCCGTCATCACGATGTAGCCCTGGAACGGCGAGCCCTGGAGGAAGTCGCTGAGCAGCGGGAGCTGCGACGGCGGGGCTCCGGCCACCACGCCGACGAGGTCGAGCTCGGGCGCCCACTCGGGCCAGATCTGTCCGGCGAACATGGCCGCGTGGCCACCCTGGCTGTGCCCCCACACCGCGACCCGCTCGGAGGCGTTGACGCCGTCGAGCTCGTCGAGGACCCGGACGATGTCGAGCACGCCCCGGGCCTCGCTCTCGCCGACGATGTAGGGATGCAACCCCGGGGTGCCGAGACCCTCGTAGTCGGTGGCGGCCATGACGTAGCCCTCGGCGGTGACCCGGTCCCACAGGAAGACGTCGCTGGCCACGTCGTTCGACGGGGCACAGGCGTCGGCCATGCCGGTGGTGCCGTGGGCCCACGAGAGCACCGGCCAGCCACCCTCGGGCGGGTCCCCGGCGGGGGCGACGACGTAGCCCGACACCGCGATGTCGCGGCCGTCCAGCGCCTGGGAGTGGTAGAGCACCCGGTAGGCAACCACGTCGGGGCCGAGGTCGAGCGGCTCGGCCGCGATCAGGTCACCGGGCTCACCGGGGGGCAGCGATATCTCGTCGAGCTGCCCGGCGGGCTCGGGTTCGGGTTCGGGCTCGGGGTCGGGGATCGGCGTCGGCTCGGGCTCGGCGACGACCATCTCGTCGCCGGCGACCATCTCGTCGCCAGCTGGCGCGGCCTCGACGGGCGCCGCGTCCCGGTCGGGCAGGTCGCCGGTCACGATCAGGTCATCGGGGCCCGACGACGAGCAGGCCGCCGCCACCAGTCCAACCGCCATGACGACCATCACCACACGTCGCACGATCGACACCCCTCTCCAGACCGGTGGCGACCTTATCGGTCCACCGCTGGCTTCCCCACTGGTTCAATGGGGCCCGTGCGAGCCGGCCGGTTGATCGGAGCGACCCTCGTGGGGATCAGCCTGCTGCTGACGGTCCTGGTCGCCGCCGACGTCGTCGGGCCCGGCTTCCTGGCCCTGGCGGTGGCGTCCATGCTCGCCGGCGTCGCCGTGCTCGTGCTGCGTTCGTAGCAACGAGGCAATACCATCCGGGGCCGAACCCAGCCGATACCGCAGCCAGGAGCAACTGATGTCGATCGCCACCCTCCACGACGTGCTCAGCACCAACGTCGCCGCCCAGCCCGATGCGCCGGCCATCACCCTCGACGACCGGACCGTGCCATGGCGCGAGCTCGACGAGAGCGCCCGCCGGGTGGCGAGCGCGCTGGCCGAGGCCGGCGTCGGATCGCAGGACCGGGTGGCGTTCATCGACAAGAACTCGATCGAGTATTTCGAGCTGCTGTTCGGAGCGACCTACCTGAACGCGGTGCTGGTCGCGGTCAACTGGCGCCTGGCTCCACCGGAGATGGAGTACATCGTCAAC
>JBFJYB010000372.1:0-2772 GCA_041622835.1 Acidimicrobiales bacterium
AAGGGCGGCGAGATCGGGCAGCTCGAGGCCCAGCGCGGCCCACTCGTCGAGGGCCGGCTGCCCAGGGCCGCGGCGCGCGTCGGCGCTCGCATCGGGTGGTCCCACCGCACCGACGGAGTCCATGCGCGATCGCACCGTGGTACGGTACCGAGCCGTCGATCGGGAGGGAGCGCAACCGCGCAACTTTGTGCCGCCCTCGTATGTGACCTCCGCCACCCTCGCCCCACCCCGGCAGGAGCCGCCCCGGACATGACGATGGATCGAGCCAGGGGTCGCAGGGGGGCCCGGTCCGGCCGACCGGACCGACGGGGTCCGACGCTGCCGCCGCAGCCGCCGTGGCGCCAGCCCCGGCTCACCTTCGAGCCGATCAGGGCGGTCTCCGACGACGAGCTGGAGGCGATCCATCTCGCCTCGCTGCAGGTGCTCGAGGAGATCGGCATGGACTTCCTCGACGAGCAGGCCCGGGCTCTGCTGGCCGACCGTGGTGCCGACGTCGACGGCGAGCGGGTGCGGTTCCCCCCGGAGCTGGTGCACGAGCTGATCGCCACCGCCCCGTCGCAGTTCACCCTCCATGCCCGCAACCCGGAGCGCGACGTCGTCATCGGCGGCGACCGGATCTGCTACACGTCGGTCGCCAGCCCGCCCAACGTCGCCGACCTGGAGCGAGGGCGTCGGGTCGGCAACGTCGCGGACTTCCGTGACCTCGTCCGGCTGGGTCACGTGCTCAACGCCGTGCACTTCTGGGGCGGCTACCCGGTGGAGCCGATCGACCTGCACTCGTCGGTTCGCCACCTGCACACCACCAACGAGTTGCTCACGATGTCGGACAAGGCGGTCCACGCCTACAGCCTCGGCGCCCAGCGCAACCTCGACTGCCTCGAGATGGTCCGGATCGCGCGGGGCGTCGACGACGCAGCGCTGGACCGGGAGCCGTCGATCTGCTCGGTGATCAACTCCAGCTCGCCGCTTCGACTCGACCGCCCCATGCTGCAGGGGATCCTCGAGTACTCGGCCCGGAACCAGGTGATCATCGTCACGCCGTTCACCCTCGCCGGTGCCATGGCCCCGATCACCCTCGCCGGCGCGCTGGTCCAGCAGAACGCCGAGGCGTTGGCCGGGGTGGCGCTCACCCAGGCGGTGAGGGCCGGCGCCCCGGTCGTGTACGGCGGCTTCACCTCGAACGTCGACATGCAGTCGGGGGCGCCGGCGTTCGGGACCCCCGAGTTCATGAAGGCGGCGCTGGTCGGGGGCCAGCTCGCCCGTCGCTACGGCCTGCCCTACCGCAGCTCGAACGTCAGCACGTCGAACGCGGTCGACACCCAGGCCGGCTACGAGAGCGTGTTCTCGCTGTGGGGTGCGGTGCTGGGCGGGGCCAACATCGTGTTCCACGGAGCGGGTTGGATGGAGGGGGGCCTCCAGGCCAGCTTCGAGAAGATGGTGATCGACGCCGACCTGCTCCAGATGGTCTCGGCCTGGCTCGAACCACTGGTCGTCGACGACGAGACGCTGGCCGTCGACGCCATGCGAGAGGTCGGCCCCGGCGGGCACTTCTTCGGCGTCGCCCACACCCAGGACCGCTTCCGCGACGCGTTCTACCGTCCCATGGTGTCGGACTGGCGGAACTACGAGAGCTGGGAGGAGGCCGGCTCGCCCGACGCCGCCCACCGCGCCGCCGAGCTGGCGGCCATCCTGATCGAGGCCCACGAGCCGCCGCCCATGGAGCCGTCGGTTCGCGAGGAGCTGGACGAGTTCGTGGCCCGCCGGGTCGCCGAGGGCGGCGTCGAGACGGACTTCTAGGTCGGCCCAGTGAGACGCGCGCAGTGAAGGACGCAACCCGGGTGGTCGTGATCGGCGGGGGAGTGGTCGGGTGCAGCGTGCTCTACCACCTCACCAAGGCCGGGTGGACCGACGTCGTGTTGCTGGAGCGGCGGGAGCTCACCGCCGGATCGACCTGGCACGCGGCCGGAGGGATGCACACCCTCAACGGCGACCCCAACGTGGCCCAGCTCCAGAAGTACACGATCGAGCTGTACCGCGAGATCGAGGAGATCTCGGGCCAGTCGTGCGGCGTCCACCTCACGGGGGGGCTCGTGCTGGCCGACTCCGAGGACCGCCTCGACTGGTTGAAGATGGCCCACGGTCGCGGCCGCTACCTGGGCATGGAGACCGAGATGATCTCGATGGCCGAGGCCGAGGAGCTGTTCCCGCTGATGGACGCGTCGAAGTTCGTCGGGGCGCTCTACGACCCGCTCGAGGGCCACGTCGACCCGGCCGGGGTGACCCACGCCTACGCCAAGTCGGCGCAGAAGGCAGGGGCCGAGATCCGCCGACAGACGCAGGTCACTGCGCTGTCGGCGCGCGACGACGGCGGCTGGGACGTCGTCACCGAGGCCGGGACCGTCCACGCCGAGCACGTCGTCAACGCCGGCGGCCTGTGGGCCCGCGAGGTCGGGCGCATGGCCGGGATCGAGCTGCCGGTGCTGGCCATGGAGCACCAGTACCTGCTGACCGAGCCCATGCCCGAGGTGGCGGCCTACAACGACGCGCACGGTGGGCGCGAGCTGGTGGGCGTGCTCGACTTCGGCGGCGAGCTGTACCTCCGCCAGGAGGCGGGCGGGATGCTCATGGGCACCTACGAGCAGGGCGGCACGCCGTGGTCCCCGCACGAGACGCCGTGGGACTTCGACACCGAGCTGCTGGAGCCCGACATCGAACGCATCGCCGACTCGCTCGAGGTCGGGTTCGCCCACTACCCGGCGTTCGCCGACGCCG
>JBFJYB010000373.1:0-2769 GCA_041622835.1 Acidimicrobiales bacterium
GATCTGGTCGAGCTGACCGAGCGCTACCGGGCGTCGGGTTGACCGACATTCCCGAGCGCACCCGGCCGAGATGACGACCCGCCGCACCTACCGGTTCGGGGTGCAAGGAGGCCCGTTCGGCGACCCCGTCGCACTCCGGGACCACGCCCGCACCGTCGAGGCTCTCGGCTACGACGAGCTGTTCACGTCGGATCACGTCGGCGCCCCCGGATCCGGAGGGCGCTCGGGCGGGATGTTCGTCACCGACCCCTTCGGTCCGTTGATCGTCTCGGGTGAGGCCACCACGCGGCTGCGTCTCGGTCCGCTGGTGTTGAACACCGAGCTCTACAACCCCGCCCTGCTCGCCCGGACGGTCGCAACGGCCGACCGTCTCACCGGGGGTCGACTGGTGCTGGGTCTCGGAACCGGGTACGCGGCGGCCGAGCACGACTCGATCGGCGCTCCCATCCGGGCACCAGGGCCTCGGGTGTCGCGATTCGAGGAGGTTCTCGTCGTGCTGCGAGCCCTGCTCGACGACGGCGCGGTCGACCACGACGGCGACCACGAGTCGATCCACGTCGACGACATCGGCGTCACCCCGCTCCAAGACCGGGTCCCGTTCCTCGTCGGCGGACATGGCCGGCGCGTCGTCGGGCTCGCCGGCCGCCACGCGGACATCTTCCAGTTCACCGGCCTCACCCACGGCACCGACGGTGCGCCGAGCGCCGGAGGATTCGCAATGGCCGACGTGATCCAACGAAGCCGGTGGCTCGGCGAAGCTGCCGGCGATCGAAACCCTGCGATCGAACGCTCGTCGCTCGTGCAGTTCACCTCGGTAGGGGACGCGACCCCACCCGCGTCAGAGTTGGCCGAGCTGTTCGAGCTCGACGTGAGCGTCGTCGAGCAGACACCGTTCATCCTGTCCGGATCGGTCGAGCAGATCGTCGACAAGATCGAGCGGCTCCGGGACGAGCTCGCGATCACCCACTACGTCGTGCGTGACCCCGAGGGATTCGCGCCGGTCGTCGACGAGCTCGCCGGCCGCTGAGCAGTCAGATCGCGACGCTGAGCAGCCGGGCCCGTTTCACCGCCCGCATGCCGCGCCTGAGGCTGATGAAGGCGACTACCCATGCGATGCCACCGACGAGGAACGAGGCGTTGGCCGAGCCGATGAGCGTCCCGGTCGACTGCGAGTAGGCGAGGATGATCATCGGCAGGGTCACCAGGCCCGACGCCTGCTGGGCCGCGATCGTCGACTTCACCCGCGCCGACAGCCGCAGCACCAGCGACATGGCCAGCACCAGGAACGGCGGCACGAACCACAGCATCAGCAGCCACCAGTCGGAGGTGGGGAAGAACCAGCCGCCGACCTTGGGCCCGACGATCGAGTTCACCAGCAGGGCGTACACGCCGAACCCGGCGAAGGTGGCGACGTAGCCGGGGATGAAGCTGGCGATGAGCTTGCCGAGGTAGATCTCGCTGGTGGCGGCGGGGGAGTGGGCCAGGAACTCCCCGGTGCCGCGCTCTCGCTCGCCGACCAGCGTGGCGGCGCCGATGGCCGTCGAGATGGTGAGGGGTACGATCACACCGAGCGGCGCGAACAGGTACACCGCCAGCGCGTACTGGGCTCTGGCGTTGGGGGTGCTGCCCTGGATGGCGGCCTGGGCCTTCGGCGGCAGGACGTCGAGAGCGTCGGAGATCCGGTGCACGGTCGCCACGTTGCCCAGGCTCTCGATGGTGAGCAGCATCAGCGTCGGCAGCAGGACGAAGAAGATCCCGGCCAGGGCGCCGAGCGGGATCAGGAAGTCCTTCGACCGCAGCAGCTGCTTCAGGTCGGTCCTGGTGATGACGAGGGTGCGGCGCCAGTTCACCGCAGCGCCTCATGGTCGCGGGTCCGCCGGATCCGGAAGTAGAGGTCCTCCAGGCTCGGACGCTCGGGCTCGACCCGCAGCAGGTCGACGCCCTGACCGACCAGGTTCCTGACGACCTGGGGGATCTGGTCGAGGTCGGGCAGCTCGACTCGGATCGAGCGACCGTCGACGGTCATCGGGAGCCCCATACGCTGGACCTGGACCACCGGAGGCGCGCCCACGGCCTCGACGTGGAGGGCCGGGGTCGGCCAGTAGGTCGCGATGAGCTCGGCCTGGCTGCCGGTGAGGAGGTCGGTGCCGTCCTCGAGCATGACCACCTGGTCGGCCAGGCCCTCGGCCTCGGCCAGCAGGTGCGTGCACATGACGACGGTCCGGCCGTCGCCGGTCAGCTCGCGGATCATGGCCAGCACCGCGTGCGACGACTCGGGGTCGAGGCCCGACGTCGGCTCGTCGAGCAGCAGCAGGGCCGGGTCGTGGAGCACCGCCCTCGCCAGCGCCAGCCGGGTCTTCATGCCGGTCGAGTAGCCGCCGACCATCTGGTCGAGGGCGTGGTCGATGCCGAAGCGGGCGGCGGCGGCCCGGATGCGGTCGCCGCTGGCACCGACCGAGTAGAGCGCAGCGGCGTACTCGAGGTTGTCGCGCCCGCTGAGGCGGTCGTACAGCGACGGCTTGGCGGCGACCACCCCGCACCGGGCCCGCACCGCCTCGCCGTCGACGCGGGGATCGACCCCGAAGGTCGTGACCGTGCCCGAGTCGGGCGGGAGCGCGCCGGTGATCATGCGGATGGCCGTGGTCTTGCCGGCGCCGTTCGGGCCCAGCAGGACCGTGATCCGGCCCTCGGGCACCGCCAGGTCGAGATCGACGAGCGCGTCGATGTCGCCGAACCGGCGCGACACCCCCCGCACGTCGACGGTCAGGC
>JBFJYB010000374.1:0-2739 GCA_041622835.1 Acidimicrobiales bacterium
CGGTGCAGCACCAGGACCCGGTCGGCCAGATCGAGGATCTCGTCGAGCTCGCTCGATATCAACAGGACCGCCACACCAGCCTCGGCGACCTGGCGGAGCCGGCTCGTCATGTACTCGATGGCACCGACGTCGAGACCACGGGTGGGCTGGGCCGCCACCAGCACCTTCGGATCGTGCGACAGCTCGCGGGCGAGCACGACCCGCTGCTGGTTGCCGCCCGACAGCGACCACATGGGGGCGTCGGGGCCCCAGCACTGGATCTCGAACTCCTCGATCAGGCGCTCGGCGCCGGAGCGGAGCCTGGTGCCGTCGATGACGCCGGCCCGCGCGACGGCGTGGGGATCGACAAGCACCAGGTTCTCGGCGACGCTCATGTCGAGCACGATGCCCGAGTCGTGGCGATCCTCGGGGATCACCGCCACCCCGGCGGCGGCCATCGCGCCGGGGCGGCCCGACTCGACGCCGGTGCCGCCGACCTCGACCGACCCGCGTTCGAGGGTCACCAGGCTCGACAGCACGTCGCCCAGGGTTCGCTGGCCGTTGCCCTCGACCCCGGCCACGCCGACGATCTCGCCGGCGCGCACGTCGAACGACAGGTCGTCGAGCAGGGTCCGGCCGTCGCGAGCCCGCACCGACGCGTTCGCCACCCGCAGCACGAGGGGACCTGCGGATCCGAAGACCGCGCTCGGTTCCTCAGGCGCCTCGCCGTCGTCGACTGCCTCGTCGACGAGCCCCAACGCGACCCGCTCCGAGCGCAACGAGACGTCACGCCCGACCATGGCGCGAGCCATGCCGTGCGCGTCGGCCTCCGCGGTCGGGAGGGTCTCGACGACGGCGCCGGTGCGCATGATGGTGACCTGGTCCGTCGCGGCCAGCACCTCCTCGAGCTTGTGGCTGACCAGCGCGACGGCCCGACCTTCGGCGGCCACCACCTCCCGCAACGACCGGAACAGCTGATGCGACTCCTCGGGCGTCAGCACCGACGTCGGCTCGTCGAACACGACGATGCTCGGGTCCCGGCGCAGGCACTTGACGACCTCGACCCGCTGCCGCAGACCGGCGGGCAGGTCGCCGACCCGTGCGTCGGGTTCGATGTGGAGGCCGTAGTGCTCGCTGATCTCGCCGACCCGTCGCCGAACCGCTGCGGGATCGAGTGAGCCGCCCTCGCCGAGGGCCACGTTCTCCCACACCGACAGCTCCTCGACCAGGCTGAAGTGCTGGTGGACCATGCCGATGCCGCGCTCGGCGGCGTCGAGGGGATCGCGGATCTGGCATGGGACGCCGTCGATGGCGATGGTGCCGGCATCGGGAACCACGAGCCCGATGAGCACCTTCATCAGGGTGGACTTCCCCGCCCCGTTCTCGCCGAGGATGCCGTGGACCTGGCCCCGATGCAGGGTCAGGTCGACCCGGTCGCAGGCGACGACCGCGCCGAAGCGCTTGGTGATCCCTACGAGCTCGACCGCGGGCACGGGCGAGGCCGGGGCCCCACCCGTGCCGGTCGGAGCCGACGCTCCGTCGGTCACCGATCAGCCGGCGTACGCCTCGGCGGAGATCTCACCCAGCTGGCCGAGCAGCGCGCCGTCGGTGAGCGCCGCGAACGACCCGTCGACCAGCTCCTGTGCCTCGGGACTCGGGTCGCACAGCCGGGCGCCGTTGATGTCGTCGGTCGCGGTGTCGAAGGTGTAGGTCTCGCCCTCGCTCAGCTCGCCCGAGATGATCAGCGGGAAGACCGCCTCGGCGTACTCGCCGCCGTCGAAGGCGATGGTCCCGGTCCACGCGATGCCGTCGTCGCGGGTGCACACGTCGGCCGGTCCCGCGGCGAACACAGCCGTGCCCGACTCGGTGGCCGCCTGGGCCACCGGCTCGGCTGCCCCTCCGAGGTAGGCGTAGACCAGCGTGACGCCCTCGGCCTCGGCGTTGGCCAGTGCGGCGGTGGCGTTGGCGGTGTTGTCGAAATCGAACGGGCCGTCGCCGGTCGGGACGTACTCCATGGTGAACGACGGATCGACGCTCTCGAGGCCGAAGACGGTCGCGCCGTACGCCTCCTTCTCGAAGCCCAGGTCGCAGCACCCGAGGAAGACGGCACTGGTGCCCCCCGTCTCCTGGAGGACGGCGCCCATGGCCACGCCGGCGGTGTAGTGGATCGCGGCGCCCCAGTCGACGGCCTGGGCCAGACCCGGCGTCTCGGGGAAGCCGGCGCCGCAGTTGCAGTACCAGAAGATGTCGCTGAACTGCTCGGTCAGGTCGGGTAGCGGCTCGGCGATCTCGCTGGCACCCACGAAGATGATGTCGACGTCCTGCTGGGCCAGGTTCGACAGCTCGGTCGCGGCATCGGCTGCCTGGATGTTGTCGACGACGATCGGGTCGTTGAACCCGTTCTCGGCCGAGTAGGTCTCGGCGAAGTCGACCACGGCCTGGTAGTACGCGCCGTCGTCGCGGGGCCCGGCCGCGGCCACGCCGATGGTCACCGCGCCGTCGTCGTTGGCGTCGAAGGCCGCCACGACCTCCTCGTCGGCCGCGACCCCGTCGCCACCGTCGTCGTCGGAGCCGCAAGCCGCGGCCACGAGCCCGAACACTGCGAGCATCGCCCACAGCATCAACCAACGCTTGTTCAGTCCCATGGGGACCCCCTCCACTTCGTCGACCAGCGCCCGACGGCGACGGCCAGGTACCCAATCTTGTCTGGTTTCTCGGCTGCTCGCGTGCCGACTCGGATCCGCCCCCTCACCCCGTGGC
>JBFJYB010000375.1:0-2733 GCA_041622835.1 Acidimicrobiales bacterium
CAGAAGGGTGTTGGGCGCCTCGGCGCAGTAGTGGCGGGCGAACCAGATCTTGTAGGCGCCGTTGTCGAGGGCGACGACGTCGGTCGGTGCGAGCAGCCGACGCACCGAGCGGACGATCCGCAGAGGTGACGGAGGGAAGGGCGGGCCCTCGTCCTCGTCGTCGAGCAGCTCCGCGATCGTCTGGCGGGTCGCGGACATCTCCGCTCGGTCCCGGGGGGAGGTGGCCCGAGCCAACGAGTCGAGCGTGGCGGCGATGTCGCCGACCAGTTGCTCGGTGGGCTGGTAGCCCCGCTCGATGGCGGCCGGCCACGGTGCGACGTGGACGATGGTCCTGTCCCCGGAGGCGTTCCAGGCCAGTGGCGGGTGCTCGACCGGCTGGTAGCCGACGGCGACGACCACGTCGGCCGGCTCGATGGCGAGGTGCGAGTAGTCGGGTCGGTGGATGCCGAGGGACCGGTAGGAGCAGGGGTGGGACTCGGCGATGGCGCCCTTGCCGAGCTGGGTGGCGAGGACCCCGATGCCGGTCTTCTCGGCGAACCGCACCACGGCGGGCGAGCTCGTCGGGTCGCTGGCCCCGGCGCTGGCCAAGACCACGACGTGATCGGCCCCGTCGAGCAGGGCCGCGACGTTCGCGATCGTCGAGTCGTCGACCATGGCGTGGGACGTGGCGACAACCGGGTTGGCAGGTGGCTCGACCGGCTCGCCGGCCACATCCTCCGGCAGCTCGACGAGGACGGCGCCCGGGCGTCCGCTCAGAGCCCGGTTGATGGCCTCGTCGATGGTCGGGACGATCGACCGGGGGTCGTCGACCGAGGTCGCCCACCGGGTCAACGGGCGGGCGGCAGCCGGGATGTCGAGCACCTGGAACGAGCCCTCGTCGTTGTCGCGGCGGGCCTTCTGTCCGGTGATGGCGACGACGGGCATGCCGCCCAGCTCGGCGTGGGCCAGGCCGGTGAACAGGTTGGTGGCGCCGGGTCCGAGCGTGGCGAGGCAGATGCCGGGCCGGCCGGTCAGCCGGTCGTGGGTCGCGGCCATGAAGGCGGCGTGTTGCTCGTGGCGGGTGACGATCAGCTCGATGCCGGTGGCCGCCAGCGCCTCCACGAAGGCGAGGTTCTCCTCGCCCGGGAGCCCGAAGACCGTGTCGACACCGTGGTCGACGAGCCGCCTCGCCAACGCATCGGCGCCGTTCACGGCTTGCCGGCGCCGCTTCGAACCTGGGGGAGCCGATCGCTCGAGGTCGTCACCGGTATTCGGGGTTCTGGTCGGCGGCGTTGGTGACGTGCTTCCAGTCGTCCACCTTGTTGCCCTTGGTCGGGAAGCCACCGGCGTCGCGGAGCAGCCGGGCCGTGTGCATGAGGTTCCAGGCCATGATCGTCGTGTTCTTGTTGGTGAACTCGCTGTCGTAGCCGGCCGGCTGATCGAGCCCCTCCACGACGTCGCCGTAGCTGGGGCCGGGGCCGATGTCACCGATCCACCCGCAGTCGGCGGCGGGCGGGATCACGTAGCCGATGTGCTGGAGCGCGTAGAGGATGTCGCGGGCACAGGCCTTCACGCCGTCCTCGTTGCCGGTGATGACGCAACCGGCCGTCTTGCCGTAGTAGACGTACTGGCCGCGGTCGTTGGTCTCGCCGCTGTAGGCGTACATCCGCTCGATGACGAGGGTCGCCACGCTCGACTTGGCGCCCAGCCAGATCGGCGAGCCGAGCACCAAGATGTCGGCCGCCTCGATCTTGTCCTGGATGGCGGGCCAGTCGTCGCGGTCGGCGCCGTGCTCGGTGGCGTCCATCACCATGCCGAAGCCGATCTGGTGATCGAGGGCGTGGATCATCTCGACCGAGACACCCTCCTCGGTCATGATCCCCGCGGCCCGCTGCAGGAGCCGCATGGTGTGCGACTCGGAGACGTCGGTCTTCAGCGAACCGTTGATGAAGACGGCGGACAGGTCGGAGAAGTCGTTCGACGGCATGGGGAGCGGTGTCCTTCACATCTGGGCGGGCGCAACGGCACGCAGGGTACCGCCGCCCCTACCCCTGTGGTCGGGGGTCGAAACATCACCCCGCGCCCATGCGGCAGTAGCACGAGGCGTTGACGTCGACATCGGTCCGGGCCAGCGCCAGGTCGAGGCGCGGCCGGATGATGGCGGCCTCGGTCTCCTTCCCGAGGCGGGTGAGGCACTCGTGGAAGCCGTGGAGGCTCCACACGTTGTCGGGGTGCTGGTAGGCGCGGGGCACGGTGTCGTCGAGGCCGAGGTCGGCACGGTAGACCGCCTCGGCTTCGGCGACCCGGTCCTGTTCGAGCAGCAGGGCGCCGTAGGCGTGTCGGGTCGGCTGCATCCAGCCCCACGGCTCGTCGTAGGGCAGGCCGTCGTCGAGCTCGATCGAGCGGCGCAGGTGGGCGAAGGCAGCCTCGTGGTTGCCCCGGCGGTACTCGATCTCGCCGTCGAGCATCTCGGCGGCGATGGCGAGGATGTCGAGGCAGGTGTTGTTGAACACGTAGCGGGTGTCGGGCACCCGCGCGACGGCGCTCCGGAACAGGGTCCGCTCGTCGTCGGCCGCGTCGACCCGGCCGGTCGCCGCGAGGGCGACCCCCCTGGCGTAGTGCGTCATCGCGGAGGTGACGCAGTAGAGCTCGGGGTCGTCGGGGAGGGGCGTCTCGAGGATCTCGTCCCACCGGCCGAACCGGATCAGCACGTGCATGCGCATCGGGACGAAGCCATCGAGCCAGTCGGCCATG
>JBFJYB010000376.1:0-2665 GCA_041622835.1 Acidimicrobiales bacterium
CGGTCTCGCCGTAGGAGAAGACGTAGTTGGCCGGTCCGCCGGTGTTGGAGTTGCGGAGGTAGACGTCGCGGCCGCGCATGACGCCGACGGTGTCGGTGCCGTTGCCGTCCCAGTCGCCGAAGATGAGGGTGTCGCCGGTCTCGCCGTAGGAGAAGACGTAGTTGGCCGGTCCGCCGGTGTTGGAGTTGCGGAGGTAGACGTTGCGGCCGCGGATCACGCCGACGGTGTCGGTGCCGTGGGGGTCGGGCTCCGGCTCGGGTGGTGGGGGCGGTGCCGGCGGCGGGGGCGGCTGGGCGAAGGGCAGGTTGGGCGGCGGCGACGACAGCGCGAGGAAGCGGTGCGTCGTCCAGATCGTGAGCCCGTCGCGGACCACCCCGACGCCGACGTGGGTGAAGGCCGGATCGACGATGTTGGAGTAGTGGCCAGGGCTCGCGACGAAGGCGTTCATGAGGCTGTCCACCGAGCCGCCCCGCCCGACGTTCTCGCCGATCTTGCGCCAGTTCGCCGGTGCTCCGACGGTGAGGTCGGGCGCGTGGGAGATGGACCCCTGGGCCTCCATGGCGAAGGACCAGTCGCGGGCGGCCGCCTGGACGGAGCTGGACACCTGGAGGGCCGGGAGCCCTCGTGCCGCCCGCACCTCGTTGAGCGCGTTCACGAAGGCCGCCTCCTCGGCGGCGTTGATCTCTCCGGCGAGCGCGGGGCTCGCGCTCGCGACCAGCACGCCGGCTACCAGCGCGATCGTCATGAGGGTGGCGTGAAGGGTTCGGCGCATCGGTCCAGGGGGGTCGTCGGCGGGATTCGACCCTCTGTATCGACGGCGGCCTTGTCCCGGTTGAGAGGCCGATCGGACCACTTGCGCCTAATGGGCCCCCTGTACCACAAGGCCCGGGATGCCTTGCTCCTCCCGGTCTGGTCCGGTCGCCTCGACCGCGGTACGTGGGCCGCCCGGCCCAGGCCTCGTAGCCTGGCTCCCGGTGGTCGGCCCGGAGTGATCAGCCCAACATGATCGACATCGACGTCACGACGGTGCTCCTGCAGTGGGCGACCGGCGGCCTGGCCTTCCTGTGGCTGACGACGCGTCGGCGCGAGGTCGGGCTCGGCTACGGATGGCTCCTCCGGGCCGTGTATGGCGCCATGGCCGGTCTGGCACTGGCGGTGGGGCTCGCCGTGGACCCGGTGGTCGGGCGCGAGCTGGGGTCGGCCGCGGTGGTGGCGGCCACCGCGGTGGCTCTGATCGCCTCGGTCGCGCGCCGCCGCGCCGGGGTTCGCCACCACCAGGCCGAGAGGCAACGCCGCTCGCAGCGGGTCGCCGCCATGACCGGCATCGATCGGGCCCCGGTTGCTTCGGACCCCGAGGCTCCCGAGTTCCCCCCGGGGCTGGACCTGATCGCCCCGGTCGCCGGCGTCGTCGGGCTGGTCTTCGCCGGCGTAGACGCCGGTGATCCGGCGGCGCTGTCGATCGCGCGGGTCGTGGTCGGGGCCGCGTTCCTCGGAGCCGTCTCCGATGCCATGCTCCTCGGCCACTGGTACCTCGTCCAACCCGGCCTGCCCCGTGCCCCGTTGCTCGAGCTGGTTCGCTGGACGGCGCTGTTGTGGCCGGCCGAGCTGCTGGTCCTGTTGTGGCCGACCGGCATGGTGTCGGTCCTCGACGGCACGATCGACGACGGCTACGACGGTCTTCTCGGCTGGTTCTGGGTGGCGTGCGCGGTCTCGACCATCGGTCTGTTGGGCGTGACCCGTGCCGCGCTGCGTGAGCGCGAGTACTCGGCGGTCATGGCCGCGACGGGGTTGCTGTACCTGGCGATCCTGACCGCCTTCGGGATGGATCTGGTGGCCCGGCTCCTGCTCGACACCTGAGCCCCGCGACGAACAGGCTGGTCAAGCGGGAAATCGATGTTGCACCTGTTCACCGTGTGGCCAAAGTCGCATACTGGTGGGACTGCTGATGGCCGACTCGGGACCGACCGGCGTTGGTCGGCGCCATCATCGGTGCCACGAACCTCGAAAAGGAGCGTCCTCATGCCTCGAGCCATCTGGAGCGGCTCGATCAGCTTCGGCCTGGTCAACATCCCGGTTCGGCTCATGCCGGCGGTCAAGCGCAAGACGGTCCGCTTCAACCAGATCGACGCCCGGTCGGGGTCACGCATCCGCCAGCTCAAGGTGTCGAGCGCCGACGGGACCGAGGTGCCGAGAGATCAACTGGTGCGGGGGTTCGAGGTCACTCCCGACAGCTACGTCATCGTGACCGACGACGAGCTGGCTGCACTCGACCCCGAGGCGTCTCGGACCATCGACGTGACCGAGTTCGTCGAGCTGTCCGAGATCGACCCGGTCTACTTCGACTCCGCCTACTGGCTCGTGCCCGACGCGGTGGCGGCCAAGGCCTACGCGCTGCTCGCCTCCGCCCTCGCCGAGAGCGGCAAGGTCGCCGTCGCCCGGTTCGTCATGCGGACCAAGCAGTACCTGGCGGCCGTGCGGCCCCGTGACGGCCTGCTCGCCCTCTCGACGATGGTCTACGCCGACGAGGTCGTCTCGGCGTCAGAGCTCGAGGGCGTGGAGGCGCTCGACTCGGTCGAGGTCAGCAAGAAGGAGCTCGAGATGGCTCGGCAGCTCATCGACTCGCTGACCGAGGAGTTCCAACCCGAACAGCACGAGGACGGGTACC
>JBFJYB010000377.1:0-2633 GCA_041622835.1 Acidimicrobiales bacterium
CCGATCCGACGCCCGCCGTCGCCGAGGACCGCGCCTTCTACATCCTGCCGCCGGGCAACTACGGCGGCCTGCCGACCACCGACGAGTCGCTCGACCAGCTGCCGCTCTACGACGGGCTCACGCCACTGCGGGGCGAGGTGACCGACGCCGACATCGAGGAGCTGTTCCTCCCCGCCGACTTCGAACCAGTGGGGGCGACCGTCGAGGAGCCGACCGGGCGACCCGGTACCACGATCCTGTACGACGAGTTCGGGGTGGCCCACATCACCGGCGAGACCCGGGAGGATCTGGCCTTCGGTGCCGGGTGGGTCACGGCGAGGGACCGGGGCCTGCTCGTCGACCTGGGTCGGGGTCCGGCCCGGGCCGCGGTGGCCGACATCCCCGGCATCGACGCCTTCTCGCTCGTCACCAGCGCTCAGTCGTTCACGCCGAGCGAGGCGGCCGAACAACTCGTCACCGACCAGGTCCAGGTGATCCTCGACACCTACGGCGCCGAGGGCGAGGAGGTCATCGCCGACGCCCAGGCCTACGCCGACGGCCTCAACGCCTACTGGGAGGCGAACAGCCCCGGCCGCACGCCGGCGACGGTCAACGACGTGATCGCGGTCACCGCCTTCATCGGCTCGATCTTCGGCGCGGGCGGCGGCGGCGAGGCCCGTAACGCCGAGCTCCTGTCGGCCCTCCAGAACCGGCTCGGCGAGGACCAGGGTCGCCTCGTCTGGGAGGACCTGATGCAGACCGACGACCCCGAGGCGCCGACGACGATCGAAGACCGGTTCGAGTACGGCACCTTCACCGGCGGCGAGGTGACCGGCTCGGTCGTGATCGACGAGGGCTCGATCATCTCGCTCGACCCGCGGGAGCCGACCGAGGGATCGGCGCCGCAGGTCGTGAACGCCAGCTTCCTGTACGACGCCGGTGACGGTCCGCCGACCCAGACCGCGTCGAACTGGCTCACCGTCGACCCCCGGGCGTCGGTCAACGACACGACCCTGGCAGTGATGGGCCCGCAGCTCGGCTACTACTACCCGGAGATCGTCCAGCAGATCCACCTCAGCGGGGCCGGCATCGAGGCCCAGGGCGCCGCCGTGCCGGGGCTCGCCATGTACATCCTGATCGGTCGCACCGAGGACTACGCTTGGAGCCTCACCTCGGCCAACCAGGACGTGCGCGACGTGTTCGTCGAGGTCCTCTGCGAGCCAGACGGGTCGGCCCCAGCCCGCACGTCGGGCTACTACGAGTTCGAGGGCGAGTGCGTCCCGTTCGAGGAGTTCGACGCCGGCATGCTGGGCGACGTACCGATCCGCTACCCGGTCTCGGTGCACGGCCCGGTCATCGGCACCGCCACCTCGGAGGGGGCGCCGGTCGCGCTGACGTCGAAGCGGTCCACGTTCGGGCTCGACGCGCTGAACCTGGGCGCGCTGAAGAACATGACCGAGGGCGACGCCGACACGGCCGAGAGCTTCTTCGAGACGGCCAACCAGTTCGGCTTCACCTTCAACTGGGGGTACGCCAACCGCGACGGGATCGCCTACTTCGCGTCGGGCCTGCTCCCGGTCCGGGCACCGGGACTCGACCGGCGGCTGCCCACGCTCGGGACCGGCGAGTACGAGTGGCAGGGCTTCCTCGAGCAGGACGAGCATCCGCACGCCGACGACCACCCGTCGGGGCGCCTGCTCAACTGGAACAACCAGTCGGCTCCGGGGTTCATGCACGGGGACAACAACCTGTACGGCTCGTGGCATCGCGTGGAGAACTTCGACCAGTGGCCCGACCGGGTGGACCTCGCCGGGGTCGTCGGCGTCATGAACCGCGCGGCGACCGAGGACACGCTGTCCACGGTCTGGCCAGTCGTCAGCGAGGTGCTGGCCGGCGGCGATCCGCCCTCCGAGCTGGCCGGCCAGGTGGTCGCCATCCTCGACGAGTGGGTCGCCGACGACGCGCCGCTGCTCGACGCCGACGAGGACGGCGACTACGACCGGGCCGGTGCCCTGATCGCCGACGAGCTGTTCGTGCCGGTCGCGAACGCGGTGATCGCGCCGGCGCTCGGCGCCTTCACCGACGACGGTCTCCCGCTGCTCGGCATCGGCCTGCCCAGCCTGGTCGACAAGGACCTGCGCACGGTCCTCGGCCAGCCGGTGGAGGGCCCGTTCAACGTGTCCTACTGCGGTGCGGGGGACCTCGACGCCTGCCGAGCGTCACTGTGGACGGTGGTCGACGAGGTCGCCTCCGACCTGGCCGCCGAGCTGGGCGACGATCCCACGTCCTGGCGGATCGAGGGCCAGCGCACCACGTTCGTCCCCGGGCTGATCCCGAACGACTTCCGTTCGACCAACCGTCCGACCTACCAGCAGCTGCTGGAGCTGGCCCCCGCCGGGTGAGGCGAAGCCCATCCGGCAGGTCCCCCTCGCTGCGACCTCGACCGCGTCCTCGACGAGTGACTGTGAGCTAGAGGTCGATGCCGGTCAGCATCGAGACCACCGGGGCCGCGTCGGCGTCGTTCGCGTCGAGGGGCCGTCGGACCGCGCTCGCCGTCGCCGTCTTGTCGCTGGTGGCGGCCAGCTGTGCCGGTGGCGGCCGAAGCTCCAGCGCCGCCACCGCGACGCCCACAGCCGCCGGCGAGCCGGCGGCGG
>JBFJYB010000378.1:0-2609 GCA_041622835.1 Acidimicrobiales bacterium
ACGTAGTTGGCCGGTCCGCTGGTGTTGGAGTTGCGGAGGTAGACGTCGCGGCCGCGGATGACGCCGACGGTGTCGGTGCCGTCGGTCGCGGGCTCGGGCTCGGGTGTCGGGGCCGGGGCGGGCGGTGCCGCCGGCGTCGGAGCCGGCCCGGCGAACGGGATGTTGGGCGGTGGCGAGGACGACAGGGCGAGGAAGCGATGCGTCGTCCAGAGGGTGAGACCGTCGCGGACCACCCCGACGCCGACGTGGGTGAAGGCCGGGTCGACGATGTTGGCGAAGTGGCCCGGGCTCGCGACGAAAGCGTCCATGAGGCTGTTGACCGAGCCTCCCCGGCCCACGTTCTCGCCGATCTTGCGCCAGTCGGACGGCGCGCCCGTGGTCAGGTTCGGCGAGTGGGAGATGAACCCCTGCGACTCCATCACGAACGCCCAGTCCCGGGCGGCCGCCTGCACCGGACCGTAGACCTGGAGGGCCGGGAGCCCGTGGGCGGCCCGGACCTGGTTGAGCGAGGTGACGAAGGCGGTCTCCTCGGCGGTGTCGATCTCCCCGGCGAGGGTGGGGCTCGCGGTGGCGACGAGCGCGCCGGCCACCAGCGCGAGGGTCATGACGGTTGCGTGCAGTGTTCGGCGCATCGGTCCAGGGGGGTCGTCGGCGGGAATCGACCCTCTGTATCGACGGCGGATTTGTCCCGGTTGAGAGGCCGATAGGACCACTTGCGCCTAATGGGCCACCTGCCCCAGCGGGCCCCGGATACCGTGCTGGTGGGCGGCGGTCGGGCCGGCTCGGCGCCCGACCGTGGGTCGTCGGGCCCAGGTCTTCTAGCCTTGCGCCGGTGATCGACCCGACGTGATGAGCTTGACGTGAGCGAGCCGACGTGCGCGAGCCGACGTGATCGACCCGACGTGATCGAGCCGATGTGATCGACATCGACGTCGTCACGGTGCTCCTGCAGTGGGCGACCGGGGGCCTCACGTTCCTGTGGGTGACCACCCGCCGGCGTGAGGTCGGGCTCGGGTACGGGTGGCTGCTACGGGTCGTGTACGGCCTGATCGCGGGGCTCGCTCTGGCCGTCGGGCTGGCCCACGACCCGGTGGTCGGACGCGAGCTCGCGTCGGCGGTCGTGGTCGCCGGTGCAGGCGTCGCCCTCGCCGTGTCGGTCCTCCGCCGGCGAGCCGGCGTCGGTCTTCAGCAGGCCGAGCGGCGCCGGCGGTCGGCGCGCGTCGCCGCCATGACCGGCATCGACAGGGCTCCGCCCGTACGCGAGGTCGACTCGCCCGAGTTCCCGCCGGCGCTGGACCTGCTCGCGCCGGTCGCCGGTCTGGTCGGCTTGGTCTTCGCGGCCGTCGAGGCCGGCGACCCGGTAGCCCTGTCGATCGCGCGCGTCGTGGTCGGGGCCGCCTTCCTCGGTGCCGTCTCCGACGCGATGCTGCTGGGCCACTGGTACCTCGTCCAGCCGGGCCTGCCCCGGGCCCCGCTGATCGAGCTGGTGCGCTGGACGGCGCGACTGTGGCCCGCCGAGCTGCTGGTGCTGCTGTGGCCCACCGGCATGGTGTCGGTGCTCGACGGCACGATCGACGACGGCTACGACGGCCTGCTCGGGTGGTTCTGGGTGGCGTGCACCGTCTCGACGATCGGCCTGCTGGGGGTGACGCGGGCTGCGCTGCGGGAGCGGGAGTACTCCGCGGTCATGGCCGCGACCGGGCTGCTGTACCTGGCGATCCTCACCGGGTTCGGGATGGATCTGGTGGCCCGCCTCCTCCTCGACACCTGAAGCCGCCAGCGAAGGGCCTGGTCAGGCGGGAAATGGCTGTTGCCGCTGTTCACCGTGTTGGCAAAGTCGCATACTGGTGGGACTGCAGACGGCCCGACGCGGGGTCTCGCCAGTGACGTCACGCCGGAAGGAGAGTCCTCATGCCCCGAGCCATCTGGAGCGGCTCGATCAGCTTCGGCCTGGTCAACATCCCGGTTCGGCTGATGCCGGCGGTGAAGCGCAGGACCGTGCGGTTCAACCAGATCGACGCCCGGTCGGGGTCGCGCATCCGCCAGCTCAAGGTGTCGAGCCACGACGGAACCGAGGTGCCGAAGGAGCAGCTCGTGCGGGGCTACGAGGTCTCCCCCGACAGCTTCGTCGTCGTGACCGACGAGGAGCTGGCCGCGCTCGATCCCGAGGCGTCACGCACCATCGACGTGACCGAGTTCGTCGAGCTGTCCGACATCGACCCGGTCTTCTTCGACTCCGCCTACTGGTTGGTGCCCGATCCCGTCGCCGCCAAGGCCTACGCGCTGCTCGCCTCCGCCCTCGCCGAGAGCGGCAAGGTCGCCATCGCCCGGTTCGTCATGCGGACCAAGCAGTACCTGGCGGCCATCCGGCCCCGCGACGGGCTCCTCGCCCTCTCGACGATGATCTACGCCGACGAGGTGGTCCCCGCATCCGACCTCGAGGGCGTCGACTCGCTCGACTCGGTGGAGGTCAGCCAGAAGGAGCTCGAGATGGCGCAGCAGCTCATCGAGTCGCTGAGCGAGGACTTCCAACCCGAGCGGCACGAGGACGGGTACCGCCAGCGGGTGCTCGAGCTGGTCGAGGCCAAGGCCGCCGGCGAGGAGCAGCC
>JBFJYB010000379.1:0-2605 GCA_041622835.1 Acidimicrobiales bacterium
CCCGTACCGGTACCGGTCGATCGGGATCGTGTGGCTCTGGTAGGTGACGTACTCGAGGCCGGCGTACCACGACGCCTCGAAGATCGTCGACGCGAACTGCGACACGCCGCCGCCGATGTCGGTCTGGAAGACGCCCTGGTAGATCACGCCCCCGGAGACGAACCCCTTCTCGATCGTCCGCATACCGACGTACTCGTTCAGCGAGATCGACTCTCCGGGCCCGACGATGGCGCCGCGCACGATGTCGGCGAAGCGCTGGATGTTGGTCACCCGCGACTGGCCGGCCGTGTAGGGCGTGAACGCCTCGCCGATCAGCTCGACGATCCCCATCTGGGTCAGCAGGTCGGGGCCGGCCTCGACGTCGGTGAGCACGACGCGGGCCTCGCGCTCGCCGTTCAGGATCGCTTCCAGGACGCGTCGACCCGAGTTGGCCGAACAGCACGCTCGACCGGCGACACCGGTCTCGACCGTGGGGCGGTCGTCGACCACGATGATGTCGCCGGGCACCGGCTCGCGTCCGACCCCCTCGAACGCCTCGACCAGGTCGGCCATGACCGCCCGGTTGTCGATGGACAGGGCCAGGTCGTCGCCGGCGACGTCGAGGCGCAGCCAGCCCCGGACGGTGGCGGCGTCGAAGGTCCGCACCTGGCCCGATGCCGACACCACCATGCCGTCGGCGGTGGTTGCGTTGATCGGGGCCAGGAAGTCCGCCATCTGCTCGTCGCTGGTGGTGGGAGGGACCGGACCCGGCTCGGCCCGAACCCGGATCGGCGTCATTCCCGATGCCGCTGCGTCCGGCAACTGGTCGAGGATCGTCTGGGCGTCGAGGCCCAGACCGGGAGCGCCCGGTACCACGATCAGCTCGCCGTCCTCGACGGTCATCCCCGGCTCGACGGGCGCAATCGTCACCCGCTCGGCCACCTCGTCGAGGGCGGGGGCGTCGTCGAGGCCGGAGGCCTCGCACCGCAACTCGGCCGGGCGATCGGAGACGAGCGCGGCCAGCCATCGGAACGGCCGGGCCGGGAGCGGGTCGGTTCGGCCCACGTCGAGGGCGGTGGCCACGGTCGCGTCCTCGTCCACCTCGAGCCCGACCCGAGCGGCGGTCGTGTCGATGGCGCCGTCGGGGAGGTCGATGCGGACCGGCGTCTGGCCGTAGTCGTCGGCGATCTCGGCGATGACCGCCCGCAGGTCGGGCTCGGACAGACCACCGATCGCGGTCCCGGCCAGCGAGACGTTGCGGTGCACCTGCCGCTCGTGGATGGTGGCGTCGACCGCCCAGGCCGCCACGACCAGCAGGACGAACGCGAGCGGCGCAGTGGCGAGCACCATCAGCTGTCGTCGGCGCTGGGGGTTCATCGGATCTCCGGGGGGTGACGCCGCCTGACCGCATCGACGTGGCCCGGGCCCTCGACTGGCGACCCGCGTCGGCGGCTCTCGTCGACCCGGGAAGGGTACTGGCGGCCTCCGGCGCCCGGGCGTCGCGGCGTCAGAAGAGCCGGAGCTCGTTGCGCTCGATGCCGCGCAGGTCGTCGTAGTCGACCACGACCCAGTCGATACCCCGCTCACCGGCCAGCACCTTGGCCTGGGGCTTGATCTCCTGGGCGACGAACACCCCGTGCACCGGACGGAGGGTCGGGTCGCGGTCGAGGAACTCGAGGTAGCGGGCCAGTTGCTCGACCCCGTCGATCTCGCCCCGGCGCTTGACCTCGATCGCCACGGCGTTGCCTTCGGCGTCGCGACACAGCAGATCGACCGGGCCGATGTCGGTGGGGTACTCGCGCCGTACCAGCCGGAGGCCGTCGGCGATCGCGGTCGGATCGGCGGCCAGCAGCTCCTGGAGATGCGCCTCGACCCCGTCCTTGCGGAGGCCCGGATCGGTACCGAGGTCGTGGTCGCTGTCCGACAGCACCTCGTCGATCGAGATCACGAGCCGCTCGCCGCTGGGGCTGGTCACCGTCCAGCCGTCGTCGCCCTCCACCAGGCGGTTCGGTGCGTTCATCCAGTTGAGCGGTTTGTAGGCGCCGCCGTCGGCGTGGATGGCCACGCAGCCGTCGGCCTTGACCATGATCAGCCGGACCGCCATCGGCAGGTGCGCCGACAGCCGGCCCTCGTAGTCGACCTGGCACCGCGCAATCACCAACCGCACGGGACGCGATACTAGGGCGCCATACTGAGGCCGGACCCCAGTCGCGGCCCCAGCGGCGACCAGCCGCAACCGCGCCGGCCCCCGGCGCGGAGGAGATCCATGGCCCCCCACCGAACCCGTACGGCGCTCTGCCTCGCCCTGGCCCTCGTCGCCACTGGGTGCACCGGCGAAGCCACCTTCCGCGCCGCGGAGGAGCCGGCAGTGGACGACCAGGTCGGATCGGACGTCGGGGAACCGGAGGAGCCGGCCGACCCGGACGGTGCCGCGAGTGGCGACACCCCCGAGTCCGACGGCGAGCTCGACGTCTCGGGACGGTGGTCCTACGAGGACGCCAGCTGCGAGTTCGCCGAGCCCAGCGGGGTCGACGTCGAGTGCGGGTGGCTGACGGTCCCCGAGCGCTGGGAGGACGAGCAGGACGAAGACCGGATCCGGCTGCACGTGGGCGTGTTCGCCGGGCCC
>JBFJYB010000380.1:0-2572 GCA_041622835.1 Acidimicrobiales bacterium
ACTCGGTCATCCCGTAGGCCTGGGCGAACGAGAGGTCCGGGTACATCCCGAGGAGCTGGTCGAGCAGCTCGGGCGGCATCGGTGCCGCCCCGTACATCACGATCTCCAGGGAGCGGAGCATGTCGGGCTCGAAGTCCGGGTGCTGCACCATGAAGGCCAGCATCGTGGGGACGGCGCCGATCACGGTGATGGCGTGGTCGCGGATGGCGGCGTTCACCGCCCCGGGTTCGAAGGCGGGCACGACGACCGTGCAGCCGCCGCCGGGCACGAGCAGCCCCCAGCTGGCGATCCCCCCGATGTGGAACAGGGGCATGAAGGCCAGGTAGCGGCCGCCTCGGCCGAACCGGCACTCGATAGCCATGCGGTAGACGATCAGCACGATCGCGGCCTGGCTGAGGACCACGCCCTTGGGCAGCCCGGTGGTGCCGCCGGTGTACATCAGCACCGCAGGGGCGTCGTCGGCCGGCTCGGGAGGGAGCCCGGACGGCTCGGTGGAGGCGAGCAGATCGTCGAGCCGGACGTCGTGGGGCCCGTCGCCGTCCCCGATCAGAACGACCTGCCGGAGCCCCGGGAGCCGGTCCCGCACCGCCGCGACCACCGACGCATGGTCGGCGTCGACGAACACGACCTCGGTCCCGGAGTCGTCCAGGATGTAGGCGAGCTCGTCGGGCGCGAGCCGGTGGTTGAGGGGGTTGAGCACTCCGGCGCCGGCCAGGGCCGCATGCCAGAGCTCGATGTACGTGTGGCTGTTGCCGGCCAGGACCGCGAACCGGTCGGAGGCCCCGACGCCCAGCTCTGCGATCACCGCGCCGAGCCGAGCCACCCGGTCGCGGTGCTGGGCGTAGGTCGCCTCGTGGCCGTCGCTCAGGTCGACGAGGGCGACGTCGTCGGCGAAGAGTCGGCTCGAGCGGCGGAGGATCCGACCGAAGTTGAGCTCGCCCATGCCGCACCCTTCCCGTTCAGGCGCTCCTCAGCTTGGCCTCTCCGGTCGCGACCGCGCCACCGGCACGGGGCCCCCGGGCCCGGATCCAGGCGCCACCGGACGCGACGTCGAGCCCCAGGCGTCTCAGGAAGAGCTGCACCGTCGGGCCGATCACGACGAGGAACCAGATCGTGCCCCACCCGACCGTTCCACCCAGCGCCGCTCCGGCGGCGAGCGCCACCGCCTCGATGCCGAACCTCGCCTTCCACAGCGTCACCCCCCTGGCGGCCATGGCGGTCATGATGCCGTCGCGGGGCCCGGAGCTCAGACGCACGCCGAGGTACAGGCCCGATCCGATGGCCACGACGACAGGTCCGACAAGCGTGTAGGCGACCCTCACCGCCTGACTCGACGACTCGTCGAGCAGCCACAGCGTGGCGTCGAGGGCCACGCCGACGACCACCACGTTGGCGACCGTGCCGATCCCGATGGGTTCGCGCACCCAGGCCATGACCAGCAGCAGCGCCGCTCCGACCGCGATGACCGCGGTGCCGATCGACAGCGGCGTGCGCTCGGCGAGGCCCTGGTGGAAGACGTCCCAGCCCGGGAGGCCGTGGTCGCCGATCACGACCAGCCCGAGGCCGAATCCGAACACGGAGAGACCAACCAGCAGGCGGAGGTATCGGTGGGGCCACGACGTCGACCGGAGCACCAGCGGAGGGTACCGGTGTCGTGACGGGGCGTCAGCCCGACGGGGAGGTGACGTCGGTCTCGGGCCCGATCTCGTCCCACCTGCTGGTCGCGTTGTTCCACTGGGCGAGGGTCAGCGAGTCGCGGGTGTCGGCCTTGGTCGAGCTGATCGACGCGAAGGTCCGCCCCGGCACGCGGAAGTCCTCGACGGTGTCGCGGGCCGCGCCGAAGGACTCGTTGGTCAGGTCGGCACCGGCCTCGCCGGCGAGCTGCTCGAAGATCGCCAGCTGCATGCACACGTTGAAGGTCGCGGCCCAGTAGTCGGTCTCGCCCGCTGCGAGCTCCTCCGGCGGGCGCACGTCGACCCCGAGCGCCGCCTCGACCACCTCGACGCACCGGTCGAGAGCGGGATCGTCGGGTTGCGAGGGGCTGTAGTCGATGATCACCCGGCTCTCGTCGCCGAGGTTGTTGGCCGGGTTGGACACCCACTGGTTCACGCTCTCGCCCAGCAGGTAGAGCAGCGTGAACTCGTCGCCGGTCGCCAGCACCGTCTCGTACACGAACGGGGCGTCACCGGTCACGAGCACGGTGCGCGACCCGTCGGCCCGGGCCCGTTCGAGGATCACCTCGGTCTCGGTGATGGTCGCGTTCTCGTCGGAGCTGTCGGTGACGATCGTGTTGGTCGTGACCTCGATGCCGGACGCCTCGAACGCCTCCTCGGTCAGGTCGTTGACCGTCGCGAACTCGGGGTTGGCGCCGATGATGACCACCGATCCGAGCTCGGACAGCAACCCGGCGTCGTCGAGCAGCCTCACGAACGCAGGCCCGCGCCGTTCGAGGCTCATGTCCTCGGACACCCACGGCGCCCGGGCCCGCTCGATCTGGTCGGCCCGGGGCCGGCCGCCGACGACGATCGTCTCGTTCACGTCGGCGAAGCAGTCGTTGAGGCTCTCCATGCCG
>JBFJYB010000381.1:0-2571 GCA_041622835.1 Acidimicrobiales bacterium
GACCGGTCGGGCTCGAACACCGTGCGCAGCGCGACGAACCCCGACCACGCCAGCGTGGCGAGCAGCAGCGACGGGCCGAGGATGGCTGCGGACAGTGCCCTGCGGAGCATGACCCACCGTAACCGCTCGCCTCCAACCCGGCCCGAGGAGGCCGGGCTCTCTAGTGCAGGGCGATCAGTCGTCGACCTCGTGCACGAGGAACGAGATGCGCACGAGCGCTCCCCACTCGTCCATGTTGTCGCCGCGCAGCCCGATCGACACCACGTCGAGGGCCTTGATGTCGCGGAGGCTCCGGCCGGCCTCGGCCAGGGCGTTCTTGACGGCAGCGTCCGAGCTCTCCGTCGAGCGGCCTACGACCTCGATGATCTTCGTGACACTCATGGCACTGCTCCCTCGCGTGGGTGTTCGGTGGTACTACCCCGGACCCTTTCAGCCCGCGGTCGTGGAGGCAAGAGCCGTAGGTCCTGCTCGGCGGGCGTCACCCGGTGATCTCGGCCAGCTCCTCGGCGGTGAGGCAGTCGCCCAGCACCCGGAGCAGCGACTGGAGCAGTTCGGGGTCGTCGTCGGGACCGAACTCCTCGCCGCGAATCCCCGCTTCGAGGGCGAGACGGACGAAACGGTCTTCGATGCCGTCGGCGACGCACTCGGCCGAGTCCTCGCTCACGTCGCCGGTCTCGAGCAGTCCCTGCGTGAAGATCGCCTTGACGTCGACGCAGTCGAAGTACACGTCGATGATGGCGTTCACCTCGGCATCGGGGACATCGACGTCCTCGATGGCGGTTCCCGCTTCGAGCGAGTCGGGCCCGAGCCCGATCTCGACCAGGCGCTCGAACCCGATGGCGGCAACCGACTCGTCGCCGATGCACTGCGCCTGTTCGGCCGAGAGCGGCGGGGCGTCGCCCTCGTCGTCCTCGAGGAGCTGCGCGGCGATCAGGTCGGCCAGCGCCTGCTCGTTCTCGTCGAGCGACGGGGCTCCGTCCCCGCCGCAGGAAACGAGCACGAGCGTGCTCGCCACCATCAGAGCTGCAAGTCGCCGCATGGTTCCTCCCCGGGCCGCGGTCGTCGCCTGCGACGCTAGCCGAGCCGGGTCGAGGCAGCTCGGGAGGTGTCAGAGGTCGAGGACGGCCAGCAGGTTCGAGTAGTCGTCGGTCCAGAGGGGGCCCTCGCCGCCGAGGGGATCCCACGCCGGTCCGGCGCCGTCCAGCGCGACGGGCGGGCCGATCAGGACCCAGCGTGAGGCGGTGGCGGCCTCGGCATCGGCGTCGGGTCCGGGGGCGTACAGCTGTTGGCGGGCATCCACGCCCAGCTCGGTCGCGATGCGGCCCAGGACGGGACGGAGGTCGAAGAACCGGTTCGAGACGTGGACGGCGAGGACGCCGCCGGGCCCCACCCTGTCGAGATAGAGCTGGATCGCCTCACGGGTGAGCAGATGGGTGGGGATGGCATCGGAGCTGAACGCGTCGACCACCACCACGTCGAAGCCGCCGGCGCTCTGGTCGATGCCCGTCCGGCCGTCGCCGAGCACGATCTCGATCCGGGCCGGCGAGTCGGTCAGGTAGGTGAACAGGGCGGGGTCGGTGGCGACGTCGACCACGACCGGGTCGATCTCGTAGAACGTGTAGCGGTCGCCTTGCCGCCCGTAGCCCGCGAGAGCACCGGCGCCGAGGCCGATGACGGCCACGCGGTCGCGGTCGTCGAGGGTCTGGAACAGCTGACCGACCGGACCCTCCGGCGCGTAGTAGCTCGTCGGGGTGCGGGCCCGGTCGGGATCGGCGTACTGGTGGCCGTGGGCGGTGGTGCCCGAGACGAGGGTCGTGTGGCCGTCGCGGGCGACCACCCGGGTCACGCCGAAGAACGACCGGTCCTGGAAGATCACACCCGGCTGGGGCACGGCGACGGCTGCCGCCAGGCCCAGGCCCACGACGGCGGCGACGACGGCCGGCTGACGCAGCGCGACGGCCGCGACGATGCCGGTGAGGGCCAGGGCGGCCGGTCCGGCGACGAGGTGCTCGCCGTAGATCAGCGCGGCGGCGCCCACGCCGAGCCCGAGCGCCCCGATGCAGCGGGGATCGGCCAACCGCCGGGCCGGCGTGTCGCCACCGGCGATCAGCAGGGACGCGACGATCGCGATCGGGTACTCGATCACCGAGTCGAAGACCACGGGTGCGACGAGCGAGGCGAAGATCCCTCCCAGGGCGCCGCCGATCGAGATCACGGTGTAGAACTCGGTGAGCCGGGCCGGCGCCGGTCGGTCGGCGGCCAGCCGGTGGTGGCTGACCAGCGCCGCGCAGAAGAACCAGATCAGGTGGGCGCCGACCACGAACAGGAGGGCGTCTAGCCGGCGCACCATGGTGACCGCGACGACCACCGACCCGGCGACCAGCACGAGGCGGGCCCGGTCGGGCGCGCGCTCTGTCCGACCGCTGAAGACGATGACGAACGTGGTCAGGTACAGCAGCAACGGCACGGTCCACAGCAGCGGGAACGAGGCGACGTCGGCGGCCAGGTGCCGGGTCACCCCCAGCATCAGCGCCGACGGCACGAACGACCAGAGCACCCACCGTCGTCGGC
>JBFJYB010000382.1:0-2540 GCA_041622835.1 Acidimicrobiales bacterium
AGCAGGTGGGCGTCGCGGATCACCGGCACCATCAGGCCGTGGGGCGTGGCGGTGGCCATGCCGAGGTGGATCTGGTCGAGCAGCAGGATCTCGCGGGCCGCCTCGTCGAGCCGGGCGTTGAGGGTGGGCGCCCGCCGCAGCGCCTCGATGGTGGCCCGCAGGATCAGCGTGAACGGCGTGATGCGGGCGTCGAGGCCGCGACTGTGCGCCTCGTCCTCCAGCGTGGCTCGGGCCCGCAGCATCCGGGTGCAGTCGACCCACAGCCCGCACGTCGCCTCGGGGATGGTCGAGCGCGACTGGACCATCTTGGCCGCCATCGCCGCCCGCACCCCCCGGAACGCGATGGTGCTGCCGGCATCGGCCGGCGGCGCCACCTCCACCAGCTCGGGCTCGGCGGTCGGGACCAGGCTGGACCGCACGTCGTCGGCGGTGATCACCCCGCCCCGCCCCGAACCGGTGCCGATCCGCCGGAGGTCGACGCCGAGGTCGATGGCGAGCTTGCGCACCGTCGGCTTGGCGAGGGGCTTGGTGGCGCGGGCCGCGGCCGGGGTGGCGAGCCGCTGCGACCGGCGCCGGCGATGGCTCGCCCCGTGGGCCGGGTCGACGCCGTATCCGACCAGCACCGACTCGCGTTCCGCAGCCGGGACCGAAGTCGTGGGCGCGGACTCGGACGTCTCGATCCTGACCAGCACCGACCCGACCGGCCGGGTCTCGCCGACCTCGCCCTGACGGTCGACGACGGTGCCTGCGAACGGCGACGGCACCTCGACCTCGGCCTTGGCTGTCTCGACCCGGCACAGCGGCTGGTTGAGGGCCACCTGGTCGCCGGCCGCGACCATCCACTCGGTGATCTCGGCCTCCTCGAGCCCCTCGCCGAGGTCGGGTAGCCGGAACTCGCGGACCGACATCGGTCAGTAGGTGAGCGACCGCTCGACCAGGTCGAGGATGCGGTCGGCGTTGGGCAGCCAGTGCTTCTCGAGCCGGGGCGGGGGATAGGGCGTGTCGAAGCCGGTCGCCCGCAGGATCGGCGCCTCGAGGTAGTAGAAGGCCCGCTCCTGGATCAGGGCAGCCAGCTCGGAGCCCATGCCGAGGGTGCGACCCGCCTCGTGCACCACGACGCACCGGCCGGTGCGCTTCACCGACTCGACGACGGTGGTCGTGTCGAGCGGGACGAGCGAGCGCAGGTCGATCACCTCGGCGCTGATGCCGTGCTCGGCCGCGATCTCGGCCGCGTGCAGCGACGTCGCCACCATCGGGCCGTAGGCGACGATGGTGACGTCGGTGCCGGTGCGGCGGACGCCCGCGTGGCCCATCGGCTCGGTGGTGACCGGCAGGTCGAGGTCGGCCTTGGTCCAGTAGCGGACCTTCGGCTCGAGGAAGATCACCGGGTCGTCGCACTCGATCGACTCGCGCAGCAGCGAGTAGGCGTCGGCCGGGTCCGACGGCGTGACGACCTTCAGACCGGCGGTGTGGACGAAGTAGGTCTCGGGCGACTCGGAGTGGTGCTCGACCGCGCCGATCCCGCCGAAGCTCGGGATCCGGACCGTGACGGGCAGGGCGGTCTTGCCCCGGGTGCGCATGCGGTACTTGGCGAGGTGGCTGACGAACTGCTCCATGGCCGGGTACGAGAAGCCGTCGAACTGGATCTCGGCGACCGGCCGGAACCCCTTGAGCGCCAGGCCGATGCTGATGCCGACGATGCCCGACTCGGCGAGCGGGGTGTCGAAGCAGCGGGTGTCGCCGAACTTGGCCTGGAGCCCGTCGGTCACCCGGAACACACCACCGAGTCGGCCGACGTCCTCGCCGAACACCAGCACCCGGTCGTCGTCGGTCATGGCGTCGCTCAACGCCTGGTTGAGAGCCTCGGCCATGGTGAAGGTCTGGCTCATCGTTCTTCGTCAGTCCTCGTGGTGGTCGGCCAGCTCGTTGGCCAGCTCCTGGCGCTGACGGACGAGGGTGGCGGGCGGGTCGGTGTACACGTGCTCGAACACCTCGAGCGGGCTGGTGTCGGGTGCGTCGAACAGGGCCTCGCGGATGGCGGTGGTGGCCGCCAGCGCGTCGGCGTCGATCGAGGCGACCGTGTCGTCGTCGAGCGCGCCGGCCGCGGTCAGCATCGTCGCGAGCCGAGTGAGGGGGTCGAGTCGATGCCAGTGCTCGTCCTCCTCGTCGCTGCGGTAGCGGGTCGGGTCGTCGGAGGTGGTGTGGGGCCCCTGGCGGTAGGTGACCGCCTCGATCAGGCTCGGCCCGCCGCCGGCCCGCGCCCTGGCGACCGCCTCACGCATCACGACGTACGACGCCAGCACGTCGTTGCCGTCGCAGCGGATGCTCGGGATCCCGTAGCCGATCCCCTTGTGGGCCAGCGACGGCGCCCGGGTCTGGTCGTGCAGCGGGGTCGAGATCGCCCACTGGTTGTTCTGGAGGAAGAAGACGATGGGCACCTCGAA
The DNA here is from genome assembly GCA_041622835.1 of Acidimicrobiales bacterium. Taxonomy (GTDB): domain Bacteria; phylum Actinomycetota; class Acidimicrobiia; order Acidimicrobiales; family JBFJYB01; genus JBFJYB01. The sequence continues at coordinate 2,445 of JBFJYB010000382.1, forward strand.
CACCGCCGCGAAGTTCAGCGCCTCGTGGGCGTCGCCCTCGCTGCTGGCGCCGTCGCCGAAGTAGGTGACGACGACGGCGTCGTCGCCGTCGAAGCG
>JBFJYB010000383.1:0-2533 GCA_041622835.1 Acidimicrobiales bacterium
CGGTGTGTCGGCGGCCTGGATGATCGCGCTGCACGAGCCGGGTGCCGACCCCTCCCGTGTGTACTACGGGACCGACACCCGGGTGCAGGGGCTTCTGCTCGGCGCGGCGCTGGCGTTCGCGCTCCAGGGGCGCGTCGACCGGTGGCGGGCCGGGGCAGGGGGACGTGTCGCCGGTGCCGTTGCATGGGCCGGGCTGGCCGGGTTCGTCGCCTTCGTGGCGGTAGCCGGCGACCAGGCCGAGTGGATGTACCGCGGCGGGTTCACGCTGGTGGCGGTGGCGGCCGCGCTCCTGATCGGTGGGGTCACGGTCGCTCCGGAGGGGTCGTCACTGCGCACGATCCTGTCGGCGCCGCTGCTGCGGGCGACCGGGGCCATCTCCTACGGCCTGTACCTCTGGCACTGGCCGGTCTACGTGTGGCTCACCGCCGACCGAGTCGGCATCGACGGGACGGGGCTGCTGGCCGTGCGCATGACCGTCACCTTCGCGGTGGCGTGGGCGTCCTACGTGCTGGTGGAGCGGCCGGTTCGCCGGGCCAGCCTGACCGGCCTGCCCGTGGCGGTCGCCAGCGCCACGGCGGCGTGCGTCGTCGTGGTGTCGGTGCTCGCTCTCGTGTCGACGCCCATCGACGCCGTGGCCGGTGCCGTCCGGGTCGAGGCCGACGGCGCGGTCGTCGACCTGGACGAGCCGACGGTCGTTCGGGACCGGCCGCCGGCCGACCTGGACGAGCAGCCGGTGGTCGGACGGGACGAGCCGCCGGTCGCACCGCGGCTGCTGGCTGTCCCACCGGTCGACCCCGCCCCGCCCGGGCTCGAGCTCCCGCCGATCGAATTGGTCCCCATCGAGCCCGGCGAGCCCGTCCGGACGTTCGTCGTCGGCGATTCGGCGGCGTTGAGCCTCGTCCTCGACTTCGACCACGCGACTCACGGTGACCGGCTCGAGGTCACTGCCGACGTCCGGCTCGGATGCGGCGTGATCGTCGAGACCGGCAACCCGAGTTGTGAGGGTCAGCTCGAGGCGTGGGCGAGGGATGTCGTTGCGGACGCGCCGCACGTGTCGCTTGTTGCCCTGTCGCGGTGGGACCTCTTTGCCATGGAGGTCGATGGGGAGCCCGTTGCGTTCGGCACCGACGTCTTCGATCGGGAAGTCGAGCGCCGACTCGGCCGCGACGTTGCGTTGCTCGGTGCGACCGGTGCCCGGACGCTGGTCATGGGCCTGCCCTGCATGCAGGCGTCGGCCGAGCTCGGTCCCCTCGCGGCCGCTCAGGCCGACCCGGAACGCGTCGCTCACCTGAACCAACTGGTGGAGACGTGGGCCGATGGTCGCCCCGATGTCTCGTTCGTCGACGTGGCTGCCTTCACCTGTCCGTCCGGCGAGTTCCAGGAGCGCCTCGACGGGGTCGAGCTGTTCGTCGACGGCGTGCACTTCACCCCCGAGGGCGCGCGGCTGGTGTGGTCGTGGCTGGTGCCCGAGATCGAGCGGCTGGCGAGGGGCTTCTAGGAGATCGCCCTAGGAGATGGCGGGGTGCTTCACCCGGTCCTCGATGAACTCGAGGATCTTGATGTGCTTCTCGGTGTCGGCCCGGATGAGCTGTATCAGCAGGTGCCACAGGGTCGTCTCGCGCACCGGTCGCAGCTCCTTGGCCAGCTTGCTCAGCTCCTTGAAGTCGTGCCGCTCGTGCTCCAGGAAGCGGGCGGTGACCTCGAGGATGCGTTGGCGCTCGGCCGGCTCCAGCGCGGTCACCGGGATGGGCGGCACCGGTGCCTCGCTGGTGCGGGCCTCGGTCAGCGCCTGGACCGAGCCGGCCAGGTCGGCGAACAGCCGGTGGTGGCGTCGCTCGTCGTCGAGGATGAGCTTCGCCAGGTACCCGAAGCCGGCCGACGAGGTCTCGGCCGCCATCGCCTCGTACTCCTCGAGCATTTCCCGCTCGGCCTCGACGTGCTCGCCGAACGCGTCGAACAGGTCCTGCTCCCACAGGCTGGCTCCCAGCAGCTTGTCACCCATGATCTCGACCTCCTGGGTCCCACGCTGGCCGTCCTCCGAGCCCGGCAGAAGGGCCCAAGGTCCCTATCAGGTTGGAGCCGTGACCGAGCGCTGGGCCGCGGGGATGGTGCCGGCCGACCCGAGCACCCCTGCTCCGGTCGCCGACACCGCGGCCGCGACCAGGTATGCGGCCCGGTATCCAGAGGCGTCGTGCAGCGCGCCGAGCAGGAACGGGCCGCCGGCGATGCCGGCCGTCACGATCAGCTGGTTGAGGGCGAAGATGCGGGCGTAGGCGGCGACGCCGAACACTTCGGCCAGCACCAGCGGCTGCAGCATCAAGATGTTGCCGACCGTCGCGCCGAACAGCAGGGCGGCGAGCACGAGGAACGCCCTCCCGTCGGCGAAGGCCAGCACCGCGAGCGAGACTCCCTGCAGACCCGTCAGGGTGACGGTCATCCGCATCATGTCGACCCGGGTCGCCACCACCCCGCCCACGAGCCGGGCGGCGACGCTCGCCAGGGCGACCGCCGAGACGGCCAGGGCGCCGGCGGC
>JBFJYB010000384.1:0-2526 GCA_041622835.1 Acidimicrobiales bacterium
CTGCACCGCGTCTTCGACTCGCCACGAGACATCATCCTGTGGGACACCGGCCACCAGGCCTACGTCCACAAGATCCTCACCGGCCGGCGCGAGGGGTTCCGGCAGCTCCGCCAGCCGGGGGGACTGTCCGGCTACCCGTGCCGCGACGAGTCAGACCACGACTGGATCGAGAACAGCCACGCGTCGACGGTGCTGTCGTACGCGCACGGGCTGGCCACCGCCCAGGAGGCCGAGGGCGGCGACGGGCGGCGGGTCGTGGCCGTGATCGGCGACGGATCGTTGACCGGGGGCATGGCCTTCGAGGGGCTCAACAACCTGGGCCACAGCGGGCGGACGGTGACGATCATCCTGAACGACAACGGTCGTTCGTACGCGCCCACCGTGTCACGCCTGAGCGAGAGCCTGGCCCGGCTCCGGATCAACCCCCGGTACCTGCGCCAGCAGGGTCGCGTCGAGCGGCTGCTCCGCGACCTGCCGGTGGTGGGCAAGGACGCCACCCGCGCCATCGACGCCGCCAAGGCCGCCGTGCGCGAGATGTGGGAGCCGATCTCGTTCTTCGAGCATCTGGGGGTGCGGTACTCGGGACCCTTCGACGGCCACGACGTCAAGGGGCTCGAACGGGCGCTGTCGAACGCCGCCGAGCTGAGCGGTCCCACCGTGGTGCACGTGCTCACCGAGAAGGGACGCGGCTACGCGCCGGCCGAGAACGACCCGATCAAGCGGATGCACGACACCTCGTCGTCGAAGCCGGGCAGCTACACGGCCGCGTTCACCGAGGCGCTGGTGAAGGAGGCCGAGGCCCGGCCCGAGGTGGTCGCCATCACCGCGGCCATGCCCGACTCGACCGGGCTGCTGCCGTTCTCCGAGCGCTTCCCCGAGCGCTGCTTCGACGTCGGGATCGCCGAGCAGCATGCGGTCACGGCGGCCTCCGGCATGGCCATGGGCGGGCTCCGGCCGGTGGTGGCCGTGTACTCCACGTTCCTGACCCGGGCCATCGACCAGGTCAACCTCGACGTCGGGCTCCACGGTCAGCCGGTGGTGTTCTGCCTCGACCGGGCCGGCATCACCGGTGACGACGGCCCCTCGCACCACGGCGTCCTCGACATGGTGCTGCTCACCAAGGTGCCAGGTCTCACCCTGTTCGCCCCGTCGTCGTATCAGGAGATGCAGCAGATGCTCCACGACGCCCTCGACATCACGTCGGGGCCGGTGGCGATCCGCTGGGCCAAGACCGCGTGCCGGTCGGTCCCCGACGACCACGTCGGGCACGGGCTGAAGGCCAGGCAGGTCCGGTCGGGAGACGACGTGTGCGTGCTCGCGGTGGGCAAGATGCTCGAGCCGGCCGAGGAAGCGGCCGAGCTGCTGGCCGCCGACGGGATCTCCGCCACCGTGTGGGACGTGCGGGTGGTCCCCGTCGACCCCGCGATGCTCGACGACGCACTCCGGCACCGGCTCGTGATCACCGTCGAGGACGGCCTGCGCGCCGGGGGCGTCGGCGCGTTGATCGGCGACGAGCTGTGCGAGGCCGCCGACGGCCGGCCACCCACAACGCGCGTGCTGGGCGTGCCGACCGCCTACATCCCCCAGGGCAGGCCCGACGAGATCCTCGCCGACCTGGGCCTCGACGCCGCGGGCATCGCCGCCGAGGCGCGGCGTTTCCTCGACTGACAGCCCCCTCGGGGCTGCGGGCCGCGTGCCCGCGTCAGTGCGGCTCGTACACCAGCGCGACGCGAGTCGACCCGGCCATCGTCGTGAGGGTCTGATCCCGGCCCGTCGGGCTCGCTGCGGGACCGCCCGCCGGAGCGACCGACCGTCACAGCTCCCGGTCGAGCCAGACCTGGTCGCGGATCTCGACCCCGTCCAGGATGATCGGCTCGGGGTATCCGGTCTCGGGCACGAAGGCGTCGCGGGTGATCTCGGTCATCCGGAAGCCCTGCCGCTGGTAGAAGCGCAGGTTGCCGGTGCTCGCGGTCGCGGTCGACACCCGCAGCTGCGACGCGCCCGCGGCTCTCGCCATCTCGACGGCGCGGGCGATCAGCGCGGCCCCGATCCCCTCGCCCTGGCGATCCTCCACGACCGCCATGTTCTTGATCTCGACCTCGTCGTCGGACCGCCCGGCGACGAGCTGGAGATGACCGACCATCGACCCCTCGTCGATCGCGACGATCACCTCGCCCAGCTCGATGTACCCGTCGAGCTGCACCACCGAATCGTCAGCCAGCTCGAACAGGTGGCGCACCTCGGCGCGGTCCCCGTCGAAGGGGAGGATCTCGACGGCGCCCACGTCAGGCTCGTTCCCCCGGCTCGCGCCACATGCACGTGAGCATCGGGCCGCCGGGCGACTGCTCGATCTCGCCGGTGATCCGGAAGCCGAGGCGAAAGTAGAAGGGCAGGTTCCGGGGGTTGCTCGACTCGAGATAGGCGGGGAGGCCCAGCTCGTCGCACCGGGCGAGGACCGGTGCGACGACGGCGGCTCCGAGGCCGCGACCCTGCTCCGCCGGCCGCGTCCCGACCGCTCTCAGGTAC
>JBFJYB010000385.1:0-2498 GCA_041622835.1 Acidimicrobiales bacterium
CGCGCCAACCCGGTGCGGCCCGGCACCTACGTCGTGGCCGCCCCGCTCGGCCCGGGTGCCCGCTCGGAGCCGATCCGCGTCGACGTCACCGTCGATCCCGACGCGCCGGCCGTGCTGCTGGCCACCGGCACCGTCGATTCGAGCGGGGCCGCATTCGTCGACCCCAACGCCGGCAACGACACCATGACCGTGCCGACCACCGTGATCGGCGGGTCGTAGGCCCGCGAGGGGCCGGCTGCGGCCCGGAACCGTACACTCTCGCCCCGTGGGGGCCCGCCGGCTGATCTTCCTGATCGTGATGGGGTTGTTGGCCTCGCTCGTGATCCTCGTCGCGGTGCTGCACTCCGACGCCGGTGACGACGAGGCGATCGTCCCCACCGCCGAACCGGCTGGGTCGGCGACGCCCGAGCCCAGCGCCGAGGAGGCCGAGTCGACGCCCACGCCCACGCCGGAGCCCCGTCCCGTGGTCGTCCCGCCCGTCGACCTGGCATCGGTCGGCCAGCCCTGGGAGGGCGAGACCGATGGCGTGCTCACCTTCCGGGGCAACCCGACCCGCACCTTCACCGGCTCGGGCCCGGTCCCGGAGGCGCCGGTCGTGCGCTGGGCCTACGGCGGCGGGGGCACGTTGTGCGAGTCCACCGCTCCGCAGGGGATCACCGAACCACGCTGTGGGACCACCTGGCCGGGGCAGCCGATCGTCGTCGACGACGGGTCGGGGCCGGTCGTCGTCTTCGGCGCCTTCGACGGCAGCGTCCGAGTGGTGAATGCGGCCTCCGGGCTCGACCAGCTCCCGCCGTTCCTCACCGGGGGGCCGGTGACCGGCACCGTCACCGCCGATCCCGACGGCTTCCCGCTCCTCTACGTCGGCTCCCAGGACGGCAGCTTCCGGGTCCTGGCCACCGACCGCAGCGAGATCACCGAGCTGTGGCACCTCGATGCCACGTCGGTCGAGCCGCCCGGCCGGTCCGACGACTGGGACAGCGCCGCCATCACCGTCGGCGACCTGCTGGTGATGGGCGGCGAGAACGGTCACCTGCACGTGGTCCAGCTGGGTCGCGACACCGACGCCGACGGGCTCGTGACCGTCAACCCCGGCGTCGTGTTCTCCACGCCGACGTGGGACGACGAGCTCCTGGCCGAGATCGGCGGACCGGAGGGCGTCGCGGTCGAGTCGTCGGTCGCGGTGTCGGGCCAGACGGTGTGGGTCGCCAACTCCGCCGGGCTGATCCAGGGCTGGGACCTGGCGCCGCTCGAGGCCGGCGAGGCGCCGGTCCAGGTGTTCCGGTTCTGGCTGGGCGACGACGCCGACGCCACGATCGTGGTCGACGAGAACGGCCACCTCTATGTCGGGCAGCTGTTCGCTGCCCGCACCGACCAGGCCCGCTCGCTCGGTCACGTCGCCCGGCTCGACCCGACCAAGCCGAACAACCCGGTGGTGTGGTCGGCGAGGCTGGGCAGCGGCGAGTTCTCCGGGGTGCAGGCGACGCCGGCGCTGCACCGCGACGTGCTGTACACCGCCACCAACGACGGGCGCCTGGTCGGCATGGACCGGGCGACCGGGAACGTCAGGTGGGAGAAGCAGCTGGTCGGGCCGACGTGGGGCTCGCCGATCGTGGTCGACGACGTGCTCATCCAGGTCGACTGCTCGGGGTTCGTGCGGGGCTACGACGTGTCGGACACCGCCGTCGAGCCACCGCTGGCGTGGTCGCTCGAGCTTGGGGGCTGCCTCGAGTCGACACCGGTCGTGTGGGACGGTGCCGTCTACGTCGGGTCGAGGGACGGGCGGGTGTTCGCCCTCGCCGACAACTGATGCCTGCCACGCTCTCGCAGCTGCCCCGCCAGGTCGAGCTGAGCGACGGCACCCCGCTGCTGCTGCGACTCGGGACGCCGGCAGACCGCGACGCCCTGGTCGCGGGGTTCGAGCGGCTCTCGCCCGAGTCGCGGGTGAGCCGCTTCTTCACCGCCATGCCCAAGCTGTCGCCGCTGTTCCTCGACCGGCTCGTCGACGTCGACGGGTCTCGGCACGTGGCGGTGGGGGCGTGGGACCGGTCACGGGAGTCCGACGTCGGCAACCACGCCGACGGCCTGGGGGTGGGGGTCGGTCGCTACTTCGTGTCCGACGACGACCCGACCCGCGCCGAGATGGCGGTGGCGGTCATCGACGAGTACCAGGGACGCGGCATCGGGCGGCTCCTGCTCGAGGCGGTCATCGCCCTCGCCGTGGACCACGGCATCACCACCGTGACCGCGACGGTCCTCAGCTCGAACGAGGCCATGCTGCACGTGATGGCCGCGATGGGCGCCACGCTCGACTGGGATCCCGACGACCGCACGGTCTACCGGCTCGAGATCCCGGTGACCCGCGATCGGGTGGCCGGGTCCGAGCTGCACGCCATGCTCGGGTATGTCGCCGGCCTCGGGGAGGCGCAGGGGTAACAGACTGGCAGCGCTCCCGTCTATCGGGTCAACTACCAGGCGTGAAGATCCACGAGCTGACC
>JBFJYB010000386.1:0-2498 GCA_041622835.1 Acidimicrobiales bacterium
CACGTTCAACCCGCACAAGTGGCTCCTCACCAACTTCGACTGCTCGCTGCTGTACGTCGCCGACCGGGGCCCGTTGCTCGATGCGCTCGCCATCCTCCCCGAGTACCTCCGCAACCCTGCGACCGAGTCGGGGGCGGTCATCGACTACCGCAACTGGCAGGTGCCGCTCGGTCGGCGGTTCCGAGCGCTGAAGCTCTGGTTCGTGCTGCGCCACTACGGCGCGTCGGGTCTGCGGGCCCACATCCGGGCCCATGTCGCCGCCGCCCGCGAACTGGCGACCTGGGTCGAGGAGGAGCCCCGGTTCGAGCTGGCGGCGCCGGTCCCGCTCAGCCTGGTGTGCTTCCGCCACGTGGGCGGCGACGAGGCCAACCGGGCCGTCCTCGAGCGCTGCAACGACGGCGGGAGGCTCTACCTGACCCACACGGTGCTCGACGACCGCTACACGCTGCGGCTCGCAATCGGGTCGGCGCGCACCGAGCTGCGTCACGTCGAGGCTGCCTGGAAGCAGATCATCGAGGCCGCCGACCAGGCCGACCAGGCCGACCAGCAGGGTTGACCGGGGTGCGCCTACCCGTTCCGTCTGAACAGCCGTCCGAACAACCGGCGCAGCGCCCGGCCCAGCCGTCCCGGCGACGCCGCTGATCGGGTGTTGGCGGTGGTGTGGTTGTCGTCGTTCTCGGGCTTCCCGGAGGGTCGGTACCCCCTCGGAGGCGGCGACGCCCAGATCGGCTGCTGCTCGTCGAGGGGCGGCGGGCCGTCGTGGGTGGCGAGGTAGGTCGCCATGTCGCGCTCGATCTCCGCGCGGTCGGGCGCGGGGCCGTCGGAGTACCAGTACACGAAATCGGCCATGCCGAAGCGCACGAGGATGCTGGCCTGCACCGGCGCGTAGTCGGCCCCGGCCTCGCGATGGGTCCCTTCGAGGTGGGTCCGTTCGAGGAAGTCGTGCAGCACCTCGGACACGCCGTCGTCGATGCTCTTCAGCAGTCGGGTCACGTGCCGCTCACGCTCGTCGAGGTCGGTGGACCTGTGGTACCGCTCGACGATGTCGGCCACGTCCTCGTGCACGAGGGCGGCGTCGGCCTGGTGGAACCGGGCCATCGCCTGGTCGGCCTCGGCTCGCCGACCGAGCTGGTACAGCACCAGCGCCAGGCGCTGCCACGCCTGCTCGTGTTCGGGAGCGGCGTCGACCACCCGTCGGTAGGACTCGGCGGCTTCCGCGAGCGGGCCCAGCTCGAAGAGCGAGTCGGCGGCGACGAGCTCGAAGGTGGCATAGGGCGCGAACAACGCGGCGGCCTCCCGGTACAGCGGGATCGCCTCGGCCGTGCGGCCGTCGCCGTGGAGCCGGTTCGCTTCGGCGATCAGCTCGTCGGCTCGTGAGTGGGCGGTGTCTGCGTCGTCGGTGTCGTTCACGACGTGATGTCTACCGGTCGCGGCCGCCCCCTCGGGGGACGAGCCACCCGCTGACCTGGGGAAACACCGCGTCCGACCCCAGGTCGATCCCACGGCCCGCCGGACCGGACCGGTAGACTCTCGGGTTCCGACAGCGGCGCGAGGGGTAGGTCTGGTGACAGAGGTCGAGATCGGACTGGGAAAGAGCGGCCGGCGTGCCTACGGCTTCGACGACATCGCCATCGTCCCGAGCCGGCGCACGCGCGATCCCGAGGACGTCGACATCCGCTGGGAGATCGACGCCTTCCGGTTCGAGCTCCCACTGATGGCCTCGGCGATGGACGGTGTCGTCAGCCCCGCGACGGCGGTCGAGGTCGGCCGGCTCGGCGGCGTGGCCGTCCTCAACCTCGAAGGTCTGTGGACCCGATACGACGACCCGGAGCCGGTGCTGGCCGAGATCGCGTCGACCGACCCCGACAAGGCGACGCTGCGGATGCAGGAGCTGTACGGCGAGCCGATCAAGCCCGAGCTCGTGACCGCCCGGATACGCGAGATCAACGAGGCCGGCGTGGTGTCGTGCGCGTCGGTGACCCCCCAGCGCACAGAGGCGCTGACCCCCCACTTCGTCGAGGCCGAGCTCGACCTGCTCGTGATCCAGGGAACGGTCGTGTCGGCCGAGCACGTGTCTCGCACGGCCGAGCCGCTCAACCTCAAGCAGTATGTCCGCGAGCTGCCCTTCCCCGTCATCGTCGGCGGCTGCGCCAGCGACCAGGCCGCGCTCCACCTGATGCGCACCGGCGCCGCCGGCGTGCTCGGCGGTGTGGGTCCGGGCCATGCCTGCACCAGCCGCGGGGTCCTGGGCATCGGCGTCCCGCAGGCAACGGCCATCGCCGACGCGCGGGCCGCCCGCATGCGCCACCTCGACGAGACCGGCGTCTACGTCCACGTGATCGCCGACGGCGGCATGGCCACCGGCGGCGACATCGCCAAGGCCATCGTCTGCGGTGCCGACGCGGTCATGATCGGGTCGCCGCTCGCGGCCGCCCACGAGGCTCCGGGGCGGGGCTACCACTGGGGGATGGCCACGTTCCACCCCACCCTCCCGCGGG
>JBFJYB010000387.1:0-2467 GCA_041622835.1 Acidimicrobiales bacterium
ACCGCCGAGCTGGCTGCGGCCGGGCTGCGCGTCGACCGGGCCTTCGACGACCGCTCGGCCAAGGCCCAGATGCGGGCCGCCAACCGCTCCGGCGCCCGCCTGGCCGCGATCGTCGGCGACGCCGAGGTCGACGCCGGCACCGTCGAGGTCAAGGACCTCGAGTCGGGCGACCAGACCACCGTTGCCCGCGCCGAGTTGGCGGAGCATCTGAGGGGCCTCCTCTGATGATTCGGCTCCGCCATCCATGGCGTCGCCGAATGGTGTCGCCCGGCGGCGACGCCGCGACGGGCGACCTGTCCACAAGCCGACGCCACGCACGAGCGGCCATCCATGGCCGCCTGAGAGGGACGATCACATGAGAACCGACTACTGCGGGGAGCTGCGGGCCGGCGACGTCGGGCGCCGGGTCACGGTGTGCGGCTGGGTCGGCCGGCGCCGTGAGCACGGCGAGCACCTGGCCTTCATCGACGTCCGCGACCACACCGGCTTCGTCCAGTGCGTGGTCGACGAGAAGCTCGACCTCCGCAGCGAGTACGTGGTGGCCATCACCGGGGTGGTCCGGGACCGACCCGAGGGCACGGTCAACCCCAACCTGCCCAGCGGCGAGATCGAGATCGGCGACTGCGAGGTCGAGGTGCTGGCCGAGGCCGAGCCCCCGCCGTTCCCTCTCCACGAGCGCACCGACGTCGACGAGACCATCCGGCTGCGGCACCGCTACGTCGACCTGCGGCAACCCAGGATGCAGAGCAACCTGCGGCTGCGGGCCCGGGTCAACAGCGCCATCCGCACGGCCATGGAGGAGCAGGGGTTCGTCGAGATCGAGACGCCCGTGCTGATCGCCTCGACCCCGGAGGGTGCCCGCGACTTCGTCGTGCCGTCGCGCCTGCACCCCGGCAACTTCTACGCCCTGCCCCAGAGCCCACAGCTCTTCAAGCAGCTCTGCATGGTCGGCGGGGTCGACCGCTACTACCAGCTCGCCCGCTGCCTGCGCGACGAGGACCTGCGGGCCGACCGCCAGTTCGAGTTCGTGCAGCTCGACGTCGAGGCCAGCTTCGTCGACGAGGAGGACGTGTTCCAGTTCATCTCGCACGCAGTGGCATCGGCGGCCGAAGCAGTGACTGGGGAGCGTCCCGCCGAGTTCCCCCGCATCACCTGGCGCGACGCCATGGAGCGCTTCGGCTCCGACAAGCCCGATACCCGCTTCGGCATGGAGCTGGTCGAGCTGACCCCGGTGTTCGCCGGCACGGAGTTCAACGCCTTCGAGGCCGAGTCGGTCAAGGGCGTCCGAGTGCCGGGCGGCGCCGAGACGACGACCCGCAAGCAGCTCGACGAGCTCACCGAGCAGGCCAAGCGGTGGGGTGCCAAGGGGCTGGCCTGGTTCCGGGTCGAGGCCGACGGGGTCAACTCACCGATCGCCAAGTTCCTGAGCGAGAGCGAGGTGGCGGGCCTGGTGTCGACCATGAGCGCCGAGCCCGGCGACCTGGTCCTGGTCGTCGCCGACTCGTGGGCCACGACCTGCCACGTCCTCGGGCTGCTGCGTCTCGACATCGGCCGGCCCCCGGTCACCGAGGGCGGGCTCAACTTCCTGTGGGTCGTCGAGTTCCCGCTGTTCGAGGGGCTCGACGAGGCCGGCAACCCGATCCCGGCCCACCACCCGTTCACCTCGCCCCACGAGGACGACATCGACCTGCTGGCCGAGGGCAGCGACCTGCTGGCGGTGCGGTCCCGCTCCTACGACCTGGTGCTCAACGGGTGGGAGCTGGGCTCGGGCAGCGTGCGGATCCATCGCAGCGACGTCCAGTCGCTCGTGTTCCGCACGCTCGGCATCGGCGACGAGGAGGCTCAGGCCAAGTTCGGGTTCCTGCTCGACGCCTTCCGCTACGGCGCCCCGCCCCACGCCGGCTTCGCCGTCGGCCTCGACCGGCTGGTCGCCCTGCTGGCCGGCGAGGAGAACATCCGCGAGGTCATCGCCTTCCCCAAGACCCAGTCCGGCGCCGACCCGCTCACCAACTCACCCGGCCCGATCAGCTCCCGCCACCTCGACGAGCTCGGCCTGCGCGTCCTGCCGCCGTCCACCTGAGGGGCTCGCCGCTGGCGATCTTCCGGCGACGACCGGGCATGAGCACCCTCACCTCCGGGCCGCGCTCGGCAACTACGAGGCGCTGCTGCGGGCGATGGGACGGGACCAGGAGGACATCGCCGCCGCCCTTGGCCGCGTCGATCCTTGAGGCGGCCGGAACACCGGCTGACCTGGGCGAACGCTGTCACACCCGGTTCGTAGGGTGGTGGTCATGGAGGCGTTGGACCGAGCGATCGCCGCAGTGGACGAGCTGTTGGAGTCGGGGATCGATCCCGACACGGCCGACGAGGCCATCGCGCTGATCGAGAAGGTCGAGAAGCTGGGCCGCAAGGTGGCGGCCGCACAGGTCGACGTCATGGATGTGATCGACCGGCGGGGTTTGCATCG
>JBFJYB010000388.1:0-2453 GCA_041622835.1 Acidimicrobiales bacterium
AAGAACGACTGGAAGAGGTGGGTGTGGGCGTTCACCATGCCGGGCATGACCGCCGCGCCGGACGCGTCGACGACCTCGTCGGCGTGGCGACGTCGGGCGGCGGGCGCCTCGCCGGCGCCGACCTCGGCGATCTCGTTGCTCTCGACGAACACCCAACCCGGGTCGTGCACCGTGGCGGCGTCGTCGACGGTGACGACCGCGCCGCCCTCGATGAGGACGCTCACGGTTTCCAGCCGGCGAAGGCGTCGACCACCGCCTTCACGTCGTCCATCATCGGGTAGAGGATCGGGCAGGTGACCCCGGCCTCGACGTACTCGGCGACCTTCTCGCGGCACTGGTCGGCGGTCCCCACCGCCATGAGCGAGCGGACCAGGTCGTCGGGGATGAGCGGCGCGGCCTTGCGGTAGTCGGCCTCGGTCGCCGGCCAGCCGACGACCTGCTGCACCCGCTCGACCAGGTCGGGGTCGGCCCCGCTCGCCTCCATGATGTGCGGCTCGGTGCCCAGGTAGTAGGCGACCAGCGACTTGCCGGTCATGACCGCCTCGTCGGGGTCGTCGTCGGACAGCGAGCAGACGAGCAGCTCGGGTCGGTCGACGTCGTCGATGGTCCGGCCGGCCCGGGCCGCTCCGGCCGCGACGTGGTCGACGGCATCGCGGATGTAGTCGGTGCTGACGACGTAGTTGAGCACGATCCCGTCGCAGATCTCGCCGGTGAGCTCGAGCATCTTCGGCCCGGTGGCGCCGATGTAGATCGGGATGTCGCGGGGCCCGGTGTCGCCGTAGGCCACGTCGAGGCGGACCTGGTCGAGGTGGACGAACTCGCCCTGGTAGGTGACCTCCTCCATCGTGAACAGCCGGCGCAGCGCCTCGACGTGCTCGCGCATGGCGGTCAGCGGCTTGCGCCGATCGGCTCCCACCCGGCTCGCGATGGGCTCCCACCACGCGCCGAGTCCGAGCATCACCCGGCTCCGACCGTCGGGCGCGAGGCCGGCCAGCTCCCACATGGTGCTCCAGGTCGCGGCGATGACCGCCGGGTTCCGGGTCCAGATCGGCAGCACGCCCGAGCCGATCCGTAGCGTGGTCGTCTCGGCCAGCAGGGCGCTCATCAGCACCACGCAGTCGCGCGCCAGGCGGGTGTCGGCCTGCCAGATCTCGCTGAACCCCTGCTCCTCGGCGTACCTCGCCATCTCGAGCTCGTAGGAGATCGGGTGCTTGTCCTGGAGGTACAGCGCCATGCGCTGGCGGTCGGGGTCGAGGCCGGCCGGGGCGGGTGCCATCGCTGCGAACGTACTCCGTTCAGCCCGGACCGGCCGCGACGATGCCGGCGACCGCGCCCATCAGCTCCTCGGCGGTGTCGAGCTCCTGCACCGGCAGCTGGAAGTCGTCGATGCCGTGGGTGTCCATCAGCGTGGCCAGCTCGGCCGCACACTCCGCGGGCGTGCCCGCGACGACGAACGGGTGCACCCACTCCTCTCGCACGAGGTGGGCCGCGCCGGGCGGGCCACCGGCGGCCAACGCCGACCGCAGCTCGTCGACCTCGGTCTCGCCCAGCCCGAGCCTCTCCTTCACCTCCGGCGGCGAGTCGACCAGCCGGAACGTGAGGTGCGCCCTGGCGTCCTGGAGGTGTCGATCGGTCGTGCACACCATCGTCGAGTACGAGAGCTTGGGCGGTGCGTCGCGCCCGGCTGCCCCGGCTCGGACGGCCGCGACCGCGTCACCGATCATCTCCTTGTGCAGGTAGCTGAGGTTGAAGCCGTCGGCCACCTCGCCGCCCAGCGCCAGCATCTTCGGACCCCGACCCGCCAGCCAGATCTCGGTGTCGGCCCGGCCGTATGACAGACGGGCGTGGCGGAACGTGACGGTGGCGCCGTCGAGGTCGACGGTGTCGCCGGCGAACAGGCCGCGCAGCGCTTCCACCGTCTCGCGGACCGCCGTGATCGGCCGGCGCCGCTCGATGCCCAGGGGCGCAAGCGTCAGCCCGCCGCCCGCCCCCAGGCCCAGGAACGCCCGACCGCCCGACAGCTCGTCGAGCGAGGCGACCGCCCCCGCAGTGGTGCCCGGGTGCCGGGAGAAGGGGTTGGTGATGCCCGGTCCGACCAGCATCTGCTCGGTGCGGGACGCGACCGCAGCCAGGGTGACGTAGACGTCGCGCGCGGTGAGCCCCTCGTCGTAGACCCAGCAGCGGGTGTAGCCGAGCCGCTCTGCTTCGACGGCCAGCTCGACGACGCGAGCCGGCGGCGCCTTGGGCATGAGGTTGACAGTGGCGCGTATCGCGTCGGGCATCGCGCCGGACACTACCGGGCCCCGCGGAGCGACGATGGGGTTCAGCCGACGATGAGCGAGCCCTCCATGCCGGCCTCGCGGTGGCCGGGGACGCTGCACCACAGCACGTAGTTCCCGGCCGCCAGCTCGATCGATGCGGTGGCGCTCTCGCCGGCGTCGACCTCGATGAGG
>JBFJYB010000389.1:0-2424 GCA_041622835.1 Acidimicrobiales bacterium
CCGATCCGCACCCGGAGCGGGCCGGCGTCGGACGAGCCCAACACGAAGTACGACGACGAGTCGAGGCGCAGCAGACGCCACAGCATCTCCTCGCGCCGGGCGGGGGACGTCAGCTGCGAGAGCCAGCGCCGAGCCGACGCCTCGGCGACGGCCAGCGAGAAGTCGGCCCACGCCGGCGCCAGCGGCTTCGGCCAGGTGTTGCGGCAGGACTGGCGGATGAGACCGAGGTCGGCCTGGGTCAGCTCCTGAGGCGTGGCCGGCAGCACCGTCTGGCCGACGTGGCTCCGCACGCACGAGTAGAAGCGCCGGTACTCGTCGGGCGCGCAGACCGCGAACCACGACTCGCCGGCCGCGGGTGCGGTCCGGTCGGCCAGGCGGCGGTCGAAGAGGTTGGCCGGCGAGCTGTTGGACAGGATCTTCGACAGGTACTTGCAGCTCACGAGGTAGACGTGGTCGACCCGCAGGTCGACCGGGAGGGAGTCGAACCCGGGCGGTCGGTGCGAACCCTTCCACTCGATCGTCAGCGGGACCCGGCCGCGGAGCCCGTCGGGCGACTCGAAGAAGACGCGCCCGTTACGCCAGGCGGCGGCGAAGGCGGGCCGCTGGGTGCCGCTTCGATGGGCGTCGTCGAGGCGATCCCAGTGCTCGTCGGTGACGTTGCGCACCGCCGACGGGCGAGCGGCCAACGCCTCGTCGGGGGTGTCGATTCCCGTCATCCCGAGGCCGGTCACGATCTCGGTGATCTCGGTGAGCAGATCGGGCATGGGTCAGAGCGGTGAGCTGTCGACCCGGCCCCGCACCGCGTACCCGTGCAACCGCTCCTGGTCGTCGGCGTCGAGCAGCTCGACGAGGTCGAACACCGGTCGCAGCGGCCCCCGCATGACCGCCAGAGCCTGATGGCCGGCCGACCCCCGGGCCGGCGCGTCGGTGGTCAGCAGGACGAGAGGCAGTCCGAGGCCGCTCTCGTGGAGGACGGCCGCCTTGCCGAGCGACTTCCAGAGGGTGTCGGTACGCCGCAGCCCGGCCCGGCTCGACGTGAACGCCCCCGAGACGTCGAAGGCCCAGTCGTCGCCGGTCAGATCGGTGGCCACGAAGTTGAGGACGATGCCGAGGCCCCTGGGCTTCACGTCCTCGCGGATGCCCGTGAAGCCGCACTCCTCGAGCAGGACCCGGGCCAGGTCCTTGGCCTTCCGGCCCTCGCGCACCGCTCTGGCCTGGAAGCCCCCGACGTCGGCGACCGCATCGATCGCCGGCAGCTCGACCCGGAACCGGATGCCCGGGTCGGTGTCCTCGGCGGCCAGGCGGGCCTGCTCGGCGGCGATACGGCGCTCGGCGGCGGCCACGTAGTCCTCGTCGGTGTCGAAGCCGATGTAGCGCCGGCCGGTCCGAACCGCGGCGACCGCCGCGCTGCCGGACCCGATGAAGGGGTCGAGCACGACGTCGCCCTCGTAGGTGTAGAGCTCGATCAGGCGCTTGGGGAGCTCGACCGGGAAGGGCGCGGGATGGCCGACCCGCGTTGCGCTCTCGGGGGCGATCTCCCACAGGTCGGTGGTGGCCTCCATGAACTCGTCCCGCGAGATCGTGGCGGTCGACGGCAGGCCGGCCTCCACCCGTTCGGCCGGGGTCAGGGCCCGATCGAACCGCCCCTTGCTGGCGATGACGACCCGCTCGGTGACGTCGCGTAGGACGGGGTTGGCCGGTCGCTGGAACGTGCCCCAGGCGCACGAGCCACCGGCCGCCTTGCCCTTCCACCAGATGACCTCGCCCCGGAGGAGCAGGCCGAGGTCCTGGAGGATCTCGGTCACGTCGCTCGACAGCGACCGGTACGGCTTCCGGCCCAGGTTGGCAACGTTCACCGCGATGCGTCCACCGGGTTCGAGCACCCGCTTGCACTCGGCGAACACGTCGTGGAGCAGCTCCAGGTACTCGATGTAGTCGGCGGGGACGCCGTCGACGCCGAGGCTCTCCTCGTACTGCTTGCCGGCGAAGTACGGCGGCGAGGTGACCACCAGTGCCACCGAGCTCGACGGCACCTTGTCCATCAGCCGGGCATCCTGGCAGTGGATGACGTCGAGGTCGTCGGGCCGGGCGATGTGGTCGTCGGTGGACAGTTCGGGCGGGACGAAACGGGCGTAGAACGCCGAGGCGTCGTGGCTCTCACGGCGACCCGAGCCGAAGGTGGCGGTCTCGGTCGGCGGGCGCTTCGATTTCCGGCCGGTGTGGTCTTTCGGGCTCATCGCGCCGGCTCCGGTGGGCGAACGGCCGTGGCGACGCGCGCCTCGGGGTACGTACTCGGTCGACCCACGGCCCGACCCTACTGGTGGGGTGTGACAGGCATGCGGATTCGCGCGCGCCACCGGCGCGGTTCGGCTACCGGACCACTCGGCCGCTCAGGAAGTCGATGGAGCGGGTGACGGTGGCGGC
>JBFJYB010000390.1:0-2324 GCA_041622835.1 Acidimicrobiales bacterium
CTCCGCGGCGGGGGGACCGTCCTGGCCCAGATGCGCGCCGACCTGGTGCGAGCCAAGCTCGCGCTCGCCGCATGATCGTCGCCCGCACGCGTTCGGCCGACGAGACGGCGGCACTGGCCGCGGCCCTCGCCCAACTGGCTCGCAGCGGCGACCTCGTGCTGCTGGCCGGCGACCTGGGCGCGGGCAAGACCGTGTTCGTGAAGGGTTTCGCCGCCGAGCTCGGCGTCGAGGAGCCGGTCACCAGCCCGACGTTCACGCTGGCGCACCATTACCGCGGCCGGATCCCGGTCAACCATCTCGATGCCTACCGGATCGACCGGATCGAGGAGGTCGCGGACCTGGCTCTACCCGAGCTGCTCGACAGCGACGCCATCACCCTCGTCGAGTGGGGTGACTCGGTGATGGCCGCCGTCCCGGCCGACTTCCTCGAGCTGCGCTTCCAGTTCGGCGACGGCGACGACGACCGAACCATCGAGGCCCGCACGGTCGGGAACCGGTGGTCGGCTCGCAGCCGGGCCATCACCATCGCGCTGGCGCCCTGGACCGGTGAGCCATGCTGATCCTCGGCATCGAGACGTCGACCACCCAGGTCGGGTGCGCCATCGGCGGGCACGAGGGTGTGCTTGCATCGGCCCACACGTTGCGGGCCCGCCGCCATGCCGAGTCGCTGGCGCCCCAGATCGACTTCGTTCGCCGGCAGGCCCGCATCGAGCTGTCCGAGGTCGGGGTGGTCGCGGTCGACGTCGGGCCGGGGCTGTACACCGGGCTCCGGGTCGGGATCTCCACGGCGCTGGCCATGGCCCACGCGCTCGCGGTGCCGATGATCGGCGTCTCCAGCCTCGACCTGGTCGCTCACCCGTTGCGGTTCAGCAACCGGTTGGTGGCCGCCGCGCTCGATGCCCGCCGCGGCGAGGTGTTCTACGCCCTCTACCGCCAGGTGCCCGGCGGCATCCAGCGCATGAGCGAGCCCAAGGTGGGTGCCCCCGCCCAGCTGTCGTCCGAGCTGCTCGCGTTGGGCGACGAGGTGCTGCTCGTGGGCGACGGCGCCCTGCGGTACCGCGACGAGTTCGAGGCCGACATCCGCATCGAGATCGCCGAGCGCGGCCTGGCCTACCCGTCGGCGGCGTCGCTCGTGCAGCTCGCCCACGCGCGGGCTCTCCGGGAGGACTTCGTGAACCCCCGGGAGCTGCAACCCCTGTACCTCAGGAGGCCCGACGCCGAGATCAACTGGTCGACCCGGGAGCAACGATGACCGTCGCGGAGCCGATCACCGTCGTCCCGATGCGGCGCCGCCACATCCGGGCGGTGATGGAGATCGACGCCCGGGTGTACCCCCAACCGTGGTCTCGCCAGCTCTACGTCGACTCGCTGGCCGACGAGCCGGGACGGTTCCACGTCGTGGCGACCTCCGGCCGGACCGTGGTGGGCCATGGCGGGCTCATGTTCGTGGAGCCCGACGCCCACATCACCACCGTCGCCGTCGACCCCGACCTCCAGGGCGCCGGGATCGGGAGCTGGGTGGTCGCCGCCCTCCTCCGGCACGCGATCGCCCGGGGGCTCGATGCGATGACGCTCGAGGTCAGGGCGGGCAATCATGCCGCTCAGGGCATCTACCGACGGTTCGGGTTCGCGCCGGTGGGCACCAGGCCGCGCTACTACCGCGACCGGACAGGACAGGAGGACGCCATCATCATGTGGCTTCATGACATCCAGACCGCAGGCTGCTCGGCTCGCCTCGACCGGATCGAGGCCGAGCTGCCGGACTCGGGCCGGGTCGACCCGGCCGTGGTGGCCGTGAAGGTGCGGTCGTGAGCGGACGCAAGGCGCCGTCGCCGGGTGGCGTGTCCACGGTGCTCGCCATCGAGACCTCCTGCGACGAGACCGCCGCGGCGGTCGTGTGCGAGGGCACCACCGTGCTGTCGTCGGTGGTGAGCAGCCAGGTCGACATCCACGCCCGCTACGGAGGGGTCGTCCCCGAGGTGGCGAGCCGCGCCCACGTCGAGCTGCTGACCCCGGTGATGGCCGAGGCGATGGTGGAGGCGGGCGTCGACGGCGACGACGTCGACCTGGTGGCGGTCACGGTCGGCCCCGGCCTGATCGGATCGCTGCTCGTCGGCCTCAGCGCCGCCAAGGCGCTGTCGCTCGCCTGGGACGTGCCCTACATCGGGATCAACCACCTCGAAGCCCACATCTACTCGGCGTTCCTCGAGGAACCCGACCTCGAGCTGCCCTTGGTCGTGCTGCTCGTGTCGGGCGGGCACTCGCTGCTGGTCGTCATGGAGGACCACGGCCGCTACCGGGTGCTGGGGCAGACCATCGACGAC
>JBFJYB010000391.1:0-2307 GCA_041622835.1 Acidimicrobiales bacterium
CTCCCAGTAGCGGCTGGCGCGGGGACCGACCTGGTCCTGGTACTTCGATCCGGCGGCGGCCGAGCCGTAGGGGTGGTCGGCGGCCGAGGTCATACGGTTGAACGAGATCTGGCCGATCTTCATGCCCGGGTAGAGCGTGATGGGGAGGTTGGCGACGTTCGAGAGCTCGAGCGTCAGCTGACCGTTCCAGCCCGCGTCCACGAACCCGGCGGTGCTGTGGATCAGCAGACCCAGGCGGCCCAGGCTCGACTTGCCCTCGAGCCGGGCGACCAGGTCGTCGGGGAGGCGCACCCGCTCGAGGGTCGACCCGAGCACGAACTCGCCCGGATGGAGGATGAACACGTCGTGCTCGGCCACCTCGACCAGCTCGGTGAGATCCTCGAGGTTCTGTTTCACGTCGATGTAGCCGAGAGTGTGGTTGCGGAACACGCGGAAGAAGCGGTCGATGCGAAGGTCGACCGACGAGGGCTGGATGGCTCCTTCGAGCAACGGGTCGATCTCGATCCGGCCCGCGACGAGCTCCTCTTTGATGGTGCGGTCCGACAGGATCATCGCGCCGCAGGCTATGCGCCTCGGGCTCTCGCCGCCTACCGTCGGCGCCCGTGGCCAGCGACCACGTGACCCACTTCGCCCGGCTGCAGCCTCGACGAGACGCGGTCGTCGACGACCGGCCGGGCGAAGCGCCCCGGCGGCTCACCTGGGACGAGCTCGACGACGTGACTGCCCGGCTGGCCGGCGCGCTCGCCGACCTCGGCGTCGAGCCCGGCGACCGCGTCCTGTGGTGCGGGGCGAACTCGCTCGAGACCGTCATGGTGACCCACGCCATCCGCCGCGCCGGGGCGACGTCGGTGCCCATCCCCTACCGGCTCACCGCCGAGGAGATGGCCTACCTCGTCGCCGACAGCGGCGGCGTGGTGGCCTGGGTCGACGCCGCCCAGCGCGAGACCTTCGGCGAGGCGGCCGCGACTGTGCCGCAGCTTCGCCACACGGTCGTGTTCGGCGGCGATCCCGGCCCCGGCCAGCTCGCGGCCGACGAGCTGCTGGCCACGGCGGCTGCGGCCCCGGCGGAGCCGACCGGCGAGACCCGGACCATGATCTACACCTCGGGGACGACCGGCCAGCCCAAGGGAGCGGTGCGCCGGATCAAGGGAGCACCGGGGACGACCGCGCTGCTCGACATGATGGGCTGGCGACTCGACGACGTGTACCTCACGACCGGGCCGCTCTACCACTCGGGTCCCGGCGGCTTCGCGATCCGGGCCCATCTGCTCGGGGCGACGATCGTGACCCAGTACGCGTTCGACGCCGAGGACTGGCTGCGGCTGGTCGACGCCCACCGTGTGACGACCACGTTCTCGGCGCCCACGCCGATCCGTCGGATCTGCGCCCTCCCGCCCGAGGTCAAGGCGCGCTACGACGTGACGTCGATGCGGTGCATGATCGCCAACGCCGCCCCGTGGACCAGCACCCTGAAGCGTGCCTACGTGCGCGACTTCCCCCCGGAGTCGCTGTGGGAGGTGTACGGCTCGACGGAGCTCAGCGTCAACACCGTGCTCGCGCCCGCAGACCAGCTCACCCGTCCCGGGTCGTGCGGGAAGGAGGCCCCGGGCGTCGAGATCCGCCTGCTCGACGAGGACGGCGTCGAGGTGACGGAGCCGCTGGCGCCCGGCGAGCTGTACGTGCGGTCGGCCGGCGTGTTCGACGCCTACCACAACCGACCCGACCAGTTCGCCGCCGACCATCGGGACGGGTTCCAGACCGTCGGCGACATCGCCTACCGCGATCGCGACGGATACCTCTATATATGCGACCGCAAGCGGGACCTCATCATCAGCGGAGGGGTGAACGTCTACCCGGCCGAGGTCGAGGAGGTGCTGGAGCGCCACCCCGACGTCCACGAGGCCGCGGTCGTCGGCGTGGCCGACGACGATTGGGGCGAAGCGGTGTGGGCCGTCGTCGTGCCCGAGGGCGCGTCGCTCGAGCCCGGCGAGCTGCTGGCCTTCGCCCACGAGCACCTGGCCGGCTACAAGGTGCCCAAGCGCGTGGTGATGATGGACGAGCTGCCCAAGACCGGCTCCGGCAAGGTGCTCAAGCGCGACCTGAGGTCCCTGCTGTCGGGGTAGAACGGAACGACCAAACCTCCCGGCGCGCCAGTGGCGTGTACCCGGTGTCGACACGATGACCCGAGCTCAGGACTTCGACACGTTCTTCACCACGCACTACGGCCCGATGGTTCGCACCCTCACCCTGATCGGCGGCGATCGGGAAGCCGCGGCCGACTGCGTGCAGGACGCATTCGTCCGCGCC
>JBFJYB010000392.1:0-2259 GCA_041622835.1 Acidimicrobiales bacterium
AACTGCGCTCTGTGGCTCGCCAGCGACGAGGCCAACTACGTGAGCGGGCAGATCATCGTGGTCGACGGGGCCAACACGACCCAGAAGCTCCCCACCACCGCCGACTACGAGATGCTGGCCCGGCTCGAACCAGGTTTGCTGGGCCCGAGCGGCCCAGTCGCCGAAGGTGACACGAGCGGCGAGTAGGCGTCCTCGACCCGCAGCGCCTCGCGCCACTCGGCCAGCTTCTCGTCGGCCCGGTCGCCGAACAGGATCTCGCAGACCTCCCGCATGCTGTCGCTGTCGCGAACTGCGGCCTCGGGGACGACCTGGGAGATCTTCGAGCGCCGCCGGAGGAAGTCGTCGAGCTTGGTGACCATCTCGGTACCGGCGGCGAGGTGCAGCTCGACCCGGAGGTAGTCGGCGCTGTCCATCATGTCCTCGCCCATGGTCGGGTCCTGCCGGATGGCGTCGAGCATCTGGAAGGCGCGGCGGCCGTACCGCCGCCAGAGCCGATCCGACAGCGGCTCGACACCGGGCTTCTGGCGGAGCTCGTCGAGCTTCATGAGACGGGCCTGCCGGTAGAACTCGTCGCGGGTCGCCCGATTCGGCTCGCCGTACCAGTGGCCGGCGTCCTCCTCGAGGGGCAGGCCCAGCGACTCGACCGCCTCGGCGATCTCCTCGCCGACGTTCAGGCAGTCGGTGAGCTTCCCGCCGAACACCGACACGACCTTCTTGGAACGGTCGACCTCGATGACGTGCTTGCGCGACAGCGACGTCCAGTCGACGTCAGTCCGGTCGTCGCCGTCGTTGCCGACGACCAGGGGGCGGACCCCGGAGCGCTCGGCGATGACGTCGGCCGCGGTGAGCGGCGCGTCGAGGTCGAGCCGGCGGTTGATCTGATCGAGCAGGAACTGGCGGTCCTCGGTGGTGACCTCGGTCTCGGGGTCGTCGACCCGGGTGTCGGTGGTCCCGACGACCGACCGCTTGCCCATGGGGATGACGTAGAAGAGCCGCTGGGTGTCGTCGAAGAAGGCGAGCACCCGCTCGTTCTCGGTCAGCCGTCGCACGACCAGGTGGATGCCCTTCGAGTAGACGATGCGATGGTCGGTGGTGACGCCCCATTGCGCGTTCAGCCCGTCGATGAACGGACCGGTCGCGTTCACGATCATCGAGGCGGTGCAGGTGAGGTCGGGGGTGTCGCGGTCGAGGTCGCGCAGCGTCGCGGTCCACCGGTCGCCGTTCCACTCCGCGCCCACCAGCTCGACGTAGTTGGCGGCGACCGCGCTGACGTCGATCGCCGACCGCACGAAGCTGAAGACGAAGCGAGCGTCGTTGTCGGGGAGGTAGGCGTCGTAGTACTCGACGCCGCCCCGCACCGAGGTGGTGTCGACGACCGGCTCCTCGGCCTCGATCTGCTCGGCGCTCAGCCGCCGCGGCCGGTGGGTGCGGAAGTTGCCGATCGCCCAGTAGGCGTAGCTGCCGAGGGTGGCCAGCCACGGCGGGAACGGGGAGGTCTGGTCGAGGGAGGCGAGGAACCCGATCGGCTTGATGTTGTCGGGGTAGGCCTCGATCAGGCGGTTGCGCGACATGCAGAGCTTGCGGACCAGGAGCAGCTCGTAGTTCTCGAGGTACTTGAACCCGCCCCACACCAGGTTCGACGACTCCTGGCTGGTGAAGCCGCCGAAGTCCCCCCGGTCGACCAGTGCCACCGACGCGCCCCGACCGGCGAGCACCGCCGAGGCGACTGCGCCGTTGATGCCGCCGCCGACGATCAAGACGTCGAAGGAGCCGCCGTTCAGCTTGGCCAGGTTGGCGTTGCGGAGGCCGGCCGCGACCGTCGAGTCGTGCACCGCTCCACCCTAACGACGGTGCCCTTCAACGGCGCCGGCCGGCCCAACGAGCCAACCGGTCGACCGCCTCCTCGATGTCGCTCGTCGCCCCCGCGAACGAGAACCGCACGTACCGGTGACCCCGGCTGGGGTCGAAGTCGACGCCGGGCGTGGCGGCGATCCCCAGCTCGTCGAGCCAGCGGCCACACAACGCCTGGCTGTCGTCGGTCAGGTGATCGACCTCGGCGTACACGTAGAAGGCGCCGTCGGCCGGCGCGAGCCGATCGAGACCAGCCGCCGGCAGCCCGTCCAGCAGCACCCGCCGGCTCTCGGCGTAGCGGGCCACGTTGGCCCGGGCCTCGTCGTGGCAGTCGAAGGCGGCCACGGCCGCGATCTGCGACAGGGTCGGAGCCGAGATGATCACGTTCTGGGCCAGCCGCTCGACGGC
>JBFJYB010000393.1:0-2256 GCA_041622835.1 Acidimicrobiales bacterium
GCCAGGCTCGTCAGCGTTGACCCGTTGGTGGTGAGGGCGAGATCGGTGCCCAGACCGGCCAGCTTCTCGACCAGGACCGGCAGATGGGCCCTGACCGTTGGCTCCCCACCGGTGAGCCGGATCGAGTCGACACCGAAGCGCTCGACCAGCAGCCGGGCGATCCGCTCGATCTCCTCGAAGGTGAGCAGCTCGGTCCGAGGAAGCCAGCGCATGCCCTCCTCGGGCATGCAGTACGTGCACCGGTAGTTGCAGCGGTCGGTGACCGAGATCCGCAGGTCGCGGTGAACGCGCCCGAACGAGTCGATGAGCGGCTGGGTCATGGTCAGCCCAGGCTACCGGTCGCCGCCGACGTCGGTCAGTCGAGCAGGATCACCTCGACCTCTTCCCCGGGCTCGACACCCTCACCGTCGGGGAGCACCGCCAGCGCATTGGCCGTCGCCATCGCGTAGAGCTGGTGCGATCCCTGGCCGCCGGCCGACTCGACCCGATAGCGGCCGTCGTCGTAGCAGACCGTGACCCTGGCGAAGTGGGTCTTGCCGTCGGCCCGGCGCCGCAACGGCGAGTCGGCGACGGCGCGGCGGCGGGGTCGGTCGAGCTCGCGGTGGCCCATCAGCTTGCGCAACGCAGGCCGGGCGAACAGCTCGTAGGAGACCATCGACGACACGGGGTTGCCGGGCAGGCCGAAGACCGGGGTGGAGCCGACCCACCCGAACGCCAGCGGCTTGGCCGGCCGGATGGCGACCTGCATCCATCGCATGGTGCCGATGTCGTCGAGCACGTGCTTGACGTAGTCGAAGTCGCCCATGCTGACGCCGCCGGTCGACAGCAGGGCGTCGCAATCCTCGACCGCCCCCTCGATGGCCGCCCTGATCGCCCGCTCGTCGTCGCGGATCAGCCCGACGTCGACCGGCTCGACCCCCAGCTCGGCGAGCAGCGCCAGCAGGGTGCGCCGGTTCGAGTCGCGGATCTGGCCGGGTCGCAGCTCGCCTCCGCCCTCGACCAGCTCGTCGCCGGTCGACATCACGCCGACGCGGAGCCGCCGATGCACCGACACCCGCTGCACACCGATGCTCAGGAGCACGCCGAGGTGCCCGGGGCCGAGCACCGTGGCGGCGGGGAAGACGGGCTGACCGACCTCGAGGTCCTCGCCGGCCCGGCGCACGTGGTTCCCGACCGCCACCGGCTTGGTCACGGTCACCGTCGATCCGCGGCTCTCGGTCAGCTCGACCATGACGACCGAGTCGGCCCCGGGGGGGATCGGTGCGCCGGTCATGATCCTCACGGCCTGCCCGGGGCCGACCTCGACGTCCGGCGCGGCCCCGGCCGCCAGCGTCCCCACGACTTCGAGGTCGACGGGGGCGGCGACGACGTCCTCGGCCCGCAGCGCGAACCCGTCCATCGCGGTGTTGTCGAAGGGCGGCACCGCCTCGGCCGACGTGACCGCCTCGGCCAGTACCAGGCCGGCCGCGGCCTCCACCGGCATGGTCACCGCCGCGAGCGGGCTGCACCCGTCCAGCACGTAGCGGCGGGCCTCGTCGAGCGGGATCATCGGCGCAAGCCTACGGAGACTCGGCTCGGGCGACGAGTGGTGCAACGGAGCGCTCGGCGGCCGGTGTACCTTGTCCGGCGATGCGTCTCCGCCTCGTTGCTCTGGCGGTGGCCGTCGCGTTGGGCGCCGCGGCGTGCTCGACCACTGGCGGGAACCCATCGACGGGTACCGACGCGGCGCCATCGACGAGCGGCGACCCGAAGATCGCCGCCGGTCCCGCGGCTCTGGAGTTCTCCGAGAACGTCGCAGAGATCCTGGGCGGAGACGGGCTCGACGCGGTGCTCTTGGCGCTGGCCCAGGGCTACAGCGGCGACCAGCTCCTGGCCGGCGGTCGAGGCGGCATGCTGAGTCTCGACGGGGTCATCGTCGACGGGGACCAGACCGTCGCGCCCGCCAATCCCCCGCCACTGGTCGTCGTGCTCGACGACGAAGAGGCGATGGGCCGGGTGCGGGAGATGGCGGTCGGCGACGGGGTCACCGGTCCGGAGATGGTCGACATCGTCCTGACCGGCGACGTGGCGACGACCACCATCGCTCTTCGCACCCTGCGCGAGTTCGCGATCG
This sequence comes from Acidimicrobiales bacterium, assembly GCA_041622835.1. Lineage (GTDB taxonomy): Bacteria > Actinomycetota > Acidimicrobiia > Acidimicrobiales > JBFJYB01 > JBFJYB01. Next base: position 2,114 of record JBFJYB010000393.1, read on the forward strand.
AGCGGACCGAGACCGACTTCGCACGCGACCCCGACTACGACTACGGCAACGCCAGCCTGAACCGGGCCACGCTGGCGTTCGTGGGCGCCTATTTCGAGCAGGGTTTCGCGGCCGCGACGCTGCTCGAGGTCCTGTTGCGAGGA
>JBFJYB010000394.1:0-2178 GCA_041622835.1 Acidimicrobiales bacterium
CTCGCCGGAACAGGTCGAAGCGCTCGCCTGCTCCTTCGCCGGTCTCGGCCACCACCATCTCGACGAACGCCGCCTGCCAGTCGGCCTCACTCCCGGGATCGGGTGCCCGTTCGGAGGGACCGATCCAGTAGGCCGCGGCGCGGTGGCCGCCGATCTCCCACAGCTCCGAGTCGGAGGGGCGTCTCGTGACGAAGAGGTCCCACCACCGGGCGATCTGGGCCAGCCGTCGGCTCGGGTCGGGGAAGACCCACTCGAAGAACGGATCGGCCTCGAACGACACGCTCAGCACCCGCACGACGTCGGCGACCGACCGGCTGGGAACCGGGACCGGCTCACGCCTCGTGGCCGTCACGACTTCATCATGACTTGAGGAGGAACTCGGCCTCGTCCTCGCCGAGGAAGAGACGGACCTCCTCGGCCAGCATCGGGTGGGCGGCGAGGCGGTGGTCGCCCTCGGTGAGCTCGAAGGCCACCTCACGGGCCCGCTCGACCCAGTCGCGGTCGCGCCGCAGCGACGCCAGCCTCATGTCGTTGCGCCCCTTCTGGCGCTCGCCCATGATCGTTCCCTCGCCGCGCAGCTCGAGGTCGACCTCGGCCAGCTCGAAGCCGTCGGTCGTGCGCACCAGCGCCCGTAGCCGCTCCTCGGAGTCCGGCGTCGAGCCCTCGCCGATCAGGTAGCACCACGCCTGGTCGGCGCCCCGCCCCACACGACCCCGAAGCTGGTGCAGCTGGGCGATGCCGAAGCGGTCGGCGTCGACGACGGCCATGACCGTGGCGTTCGGCACGTCGACACCGACCTCGATCACGGTCGTGGCGACGAGCACGTCGAGGGCGCCGGCGCGGAACAGGTCCATCACCTGCTCCTTCTCGGCCGGCGGCAGGCGGGCGTGCAGGAGCCCGACCCGCAGCTCGGCCAGCTCGCCGGCCGTGAGCCGGTCGTAGACCTCCTCCGCCGATCGGGCCTCGAGCTTCTCGGACTCCTCGATGAGCGGGCACACGACGTAGGCCTGGTGGCCGGCGGCCACCTGCTCGCGGACCCGCTGCCACACGAGCTGCTCGTCGAGGTCGCCGCGTGCCCACTCGGTCGTGACCGGCGTCCGGCCCGGCGGCAGCTCGTCGAGGACCGAGACGTCGAGGTCGCCGTACACGGTCATCGCCGCGGTCCGCGGGATCGGCGTGGCCGTCATGACCAGCACGTCGGGGATCGTCCCGTCCCCCTTGTCACGCAGCGCGGCCCGCTGCTCGACGCCGAAACGGTGCTGTTCGTCGATGACCACGACACCGAGGGACCGGAAGTCCACCGCCTCCTGGATGAGGGCGTGGGTGCCGATCACGATGTCGACGGTCCCGTCGGCCATGCCGGCCATGATCCGCCGCCGGTCGGCCGCCCCCGTCCGGTTGGTGAGGAGCTCGACGGTGAGCTCCCGCTCGCCGAGCAGCGTGGCGTCGTCGGACACGACGAAGCCGCCGAGCAGGTCCCTCACCCCGAGCGAGTGCTGCTCGGCGAGGACCTCGGTCGGCGCCATGAACGCGCCCTGGTGCCCACCCTGCACCGCGACCAGCAGCGCCGACACGGCCACGACCGTCTTTCCGGACCCGACGTCACCCTGGAGGAGCCGGTGCATCGGCACGCGAGCTGCGAGGTCGTCGACGATCTCGGCGACGGCCCGGTCCTGGGCCGCGGTGAGCGGGAAGGGAAGCCGCTCGTGGAAGGCCCGCACCAGCTTCCCGCCGACGTCGTGCTCGACGCCGGTGGTCGTTGCCTCCAGCGCCCGCTTCCGCATCACCAGCTCGAGCTGGATACGCAGGAGCTCGTCGAAGACCAGGCGTCGCCGGGCCTCGACGACGGCCTCCATCGAGTCGGGCGCGTGGATCGCCGTCAACGCGGTCTCGCGGTCGGTCAGCGCCCAGCGGTCGAGCACCGCCGCCGGCACCGCCTCGGCGAACCCCCGTCCGCGCTCCGAGGTGCTCCGCCGCAGCACCTGGGCGATCCACTGGGCCAGGTCCCACGTGTGCAGGCCCGACTTCTCGGACTGCGGGTACACCGGCACGATCCGGCCGGTCTTGTCGCCGACCAGGTCGACGACCGGGTTCGCCATCTGGCGTCGGCCCCGGTAGGTGTCCATCTTGCCGAACACGACGGCCTGCATGCCCTCCCGCAGCTGCTTCTCTCGCCAG
>JBFJYB010000395.1:0-2173 GCA_041622835.1 Acidimicrobiales bacterium
CACAAGGTCGGCGAGCTCGTCTACGGCCGGGTCACCAAGCTGGTGCCCTTCGGCTCGTTCGTGCAGGTCGGCGACAGCATCGAGGGCCTGGTCCACATCTCCGAGATGTCCGCCCACCATGTCGAGCTGCCCGAGCAGGTGGTCACTCCCGGTGAGGAGCTGTGGGTCAAGATCATCGACCTCGACCTCCAGCGCCGCCGCATCAGCCTCTCGATCAAGCAGGCGGCCGAGGGCGGTGTGGTGGCGGCCGAGTACCAGGAGCACTTCGGCGAGCACGCCTACGACCACGACGGCAACTTCATCGGTGGCGCCACCGAGTCCTCGGAGGGCCAGGAGGCGTGGGCCGAGTTCTTCGCCGACGCCGGGCAGACGTCGGCCGACGAGGGGGCGGGCGAGGTCGCCGACCCCGCCGGCGACGTGGTCGCGGCTCCGGTCGACGAGGGGGCGGGCGAGGTCGCCGACTCCGCCGGCGACGTGGTCGCGGTTCCGGTCGACGAGGCGCCGGTCGGCGCCGGGGACGAGACCGAGAGCTAGAGAGGGCTCTTCTGGGGGCTCTTCTCAGTCCAGATCGACGATGCCGAGCCGCACGGCTCGCAGCACGGCCTGGGTGCGGTCCCGGGCGTCGAGCTTCTGATAGATCGAGGCCAGGTGGTTCTTGACCGTCTTCTGGCTGATGAACAGCTGCTCGGCGACCTCGGTGGTCGAACAGCCGTCGGCGATGAGCTGGAGTACCTCGTTCTCGCGCTTCGAGATCGGCTTGGGTTGCGGAGCGCCGCCCATCGGCCCGTGACCGTTGGCGCTGGCGGTGCTGTCCACCAGCCCTCGGGCCTCGGCCAGCAGCGCCGGCTTGAGCTCGCGGGAGACCACGGTCTCGCCCCGCAGCACTCGCTGGACCGCGACCAGCAGGTCGTCGAAGGAGGCGCTCTTGAGCAGGTAGCCGGTCGCACCGGCGCGGAAGGCGCCGGCCAGCACCGACGTGGCCCGTTCGGCGGTGAGGATCATCACGCGGGTCGATGGCACGTTGTTGATGATCCGGCGACAGGCGTCGATGCCGCTGGTGTGGGGGAGATGGGCCTCCATCAGCACCAGGTCGGGGTGATGGAGCTTGGCTTCGCTGACGGCACTCTCGCCGTCCTCGCACTCGGCGACGATGGCGAAGCCGCGGTCGGCCAGTGCGCGGGCCAGGGTCTGGCGCATCATCGACTGGTCGTCGGCAAGTAGCAAGCGGCTCATTGGGTAGTTGTGCCCCCGGTGCGATCAGCGGTCCCTGGCTGTATCGGCGTGAACACGCAGAGTGTTTAGCGAAAACCTGGCCGGTGCCCGGTGAGACGGGTCCCGACGGTGGGTGGTGCGTTCGGCCCCGGCCGCAGGGGCTACGTTCACAGCCATGTTGGAGGTCGGTCTCACCGGCGGGATCGGGAGCGGGAAGAGCACCGTCGGTGAGCTGCTGGTGGCGCGAGGCGCGGTGCTGATCGACGCCGACCGCATCGTTCGCGAGCTCCAGGAGCCCGGTACCCGGGTGCTGGCCGCCATGACCGAGCGGTTCGGTCCTGGCATCTTGCATCCCGACGGAACGCTCGACCGGGCTGCGGTCGCCGACATCGTGTTCCGGGACGAGGACGCGCTCCGAGATCTCAACGGCATCGTCCACCCTGCCGTCGGCGAGGAGATGACCCGGCGGCGGCAGGCTCTGGCCGACACCGACGCGACGGTGGTGCTCGACATCCCGCTGCTCGTCGAGTCTCGCTACCAGGGGCTGGCCGGGATCATCGTCGTCGACGCCCCGGTCGAGGTCGCAATCGAGCGCCTGGTCGCCTACCGCGGTCTCCACGAGGACGACGCCCGAGCCCGGGTCGCCAACCAGGTGTCGAGGGAGCAGCGGCTCGAGCAGGCCGACTTCGTCATCGACAACGGCGGCGACCTGGCCCGGCTCGAGGCCGAGGTCGACCGCTGCTGGGCGTGGATCGGCACGCTCGATCGCCCCGAGCCGGGCGCCCCCGTCGTGCCGATCCGAGGCAGGGCCGAGTGAGCCCGACCGCGTCCACGACCCGTCACACCCGCTCGGTACGCTCGACCCGATGCCCGAGCCTTCCCCCGAACCCACGGCGGCCACCACGGCGGCCATGAACCCGTTCGAGGTCGTGTCCGACTTTCAGCCGGCCGGCGACCAGCC
>JBFJYB010000396.1:0-1945 GCA_041622835.1 Acidimicrobiales bacterium
TCGATCGTGCGGGCCGAGCCGGGCGGCAGGTCGATCGGGGCCGAGAGCCCACAGGCCGACGACCCGGAGGTACCGGAGCTGATCTCGACGCAGAGGCCCCCGTCCTGGATCCCGAACGCCCACGAGTAGGGGATGTCGTCGACCGTGCCGCTGCCCTGGCCGTAGACCTCGTCGTATGCGCTCAGATTCACGGTGGTGGCGAGCTGGCGGTAGAACTGCCAGGTCTCGTCGTCGAGCTCGGATGCGCTCTCGGCCAGCGCCACGACGTCCACATCGACCTCGGTCCCGCTGTAGGTGAGCGTGGCGACGACGCCGTCGGTGGGTTCCCACACGACCCCGCGGGAGCGGAAGTCGACGCCCTCCGCTCCGAAGCTGACGCTCGCCACGACGCCGGGGCGGCCGCCGACGCTGACCGGCGCCGCGTCGGTGCTCCAGAAGCGCAGTGCGGCGACTTCATCGCTCAGGCGACCGACCCGGGTGGACAGCACGATCGTCGCGGCCCGGTCGGACACCTGCTGCTCGTAGACGACGAGGAAACCCTCTCGGCCGACCGGCGTGAACGTGCCGGTGAACGGTGAGCCGACGCCGTCGCCGACCCGCTCCAGCGCGAGGTCGTCGGGAATCGCCACGACCGGTTCGGGGCCGGTGAGGTCGACGGCCAGCCGACTGGCGACGTCGATCAGCTCGGCCTCGGCCAGGGAGCGGCTGGCCACGGCGATCCCGAGCGCCGCTGCGTCGGCAGAGGCCGACGGCTCGATCCACTGGAGGAGGGTCAGACCGACCGGGAACGCCACGTCGCCGCTGCGAAGCAGCCGGGCCGTCGTCCCCCGGAGCTGGACGGTTGTGCCGAGGTCGGACGCGAAGTCGTCCTCGGACGCGCCCTCGATCGTCACGACGAGCAGATCGCCGTCGGCGTAGGGGTCGTCGACCCCGGCGGTCCCGTAGTAGGTGGACTGCGGCAGCGGGGCGCCGACCTGGTCGCCGAGCTCCGTCAGCTCGAAGGCGGCGGTCACCGAGTAGGCATCGAGCTCGGGCAGACCGAGGCGAGGGACGTCGGGCGCGCCGGCCACGACCGACTCGCCGCTGTCACCGTCGTCGCCGGCCAGCAGGAACACCGACGCCACGCCGGCAGCCAGGACGGCCACGGCCAGCGCGGCAAGCACCGGTCGGTGCCAGCTCGCCGCCTGTCGCCGCTCGCCGATGGGGGGAGGATCGAGGTGGACGACGCTCAGACGGGCCGCCTCGGAGGACTGACGGGCGAGCTCTTCGAGCTTCATGACTCCTCCTCGGGGTCGAGATCGAATCGGGATGCGAGGGTTCGGCGGGCCCGGTGGAGCTGGGTCTTGACCGTGCCGGGCGCGACGCCGAGCAGCTCGGCGATGGTGTCGACCGGTTGGTCGTCGAGGTAGTGGAGGGCGACGATCTGGGCCTGGCGCTCGGGCAGCGAGCGGACCGCCGACCAGAACTCGTCGGCTGCGTCAGGGAGCTCGGCGGGCAGCTCGCGGGTACGGATGGTGTGCTTGGCGTAGGCCCGGGCCTCGGCACCCCGGCGGCGGCCCCACGACCTCGCCTTGTTGACGGCGACCTTGCGGACCCAGGCGCCCGGGTTGTCGTAGCCGCTGATCGTGCCCCAGCGCCGGTGGGCCTCGAGGAAGGCGTCCTGGGTCAGCTCCTCGGCCGCCCAGCGGCTGCCGGACAGGACGTACACCAGCGCCACCACTTGGTGATACTCGGCCCGGTACCAGGCGGTGAAGGCCCGACTGGTCTCGGAGATCTCGATGGAGCCGTCGATCAGCCCATCATGAGTCGTTCGCATACCGGTATCACGCATGCCCACCCCCGCCGGGTTGACACTGGGCCGGAACTTCCTGCGGGTCACGCGCTCGGGCTGGGTACCCTCGCCGGTGGAGGGTTGCCAGAGCGGACGAATGGGGCGGCCTCGAAA
>JBFJYB010000397.1:0-1838 GCA_041622835.1 Acidimicrobiales bacterium
GACGGTTTAGCAGATGACCACCCAGAGTGGCAAGTGCAGGGCCACGGCTTCCGGACCAGGGGCGATCTGGCTTCGCAGCCTCGAGGTCCGAGTCCGCCCGGGGTCAGGCGACGATGTCGACGCGGGTGCCGAGGGGCAGTTCGTCGGCGAGGAACTGGATCACGTCGTCGGGCACCCGGACACACCCCGAGGACAGCGCCTGGCCGACCAGCTCGGGGGAGTTGGTGCCGTGGATGGCGATCACCGGCAAGCCGTTGTCGAAGGTCTCCAGCGTCTCGGAGAACGCCGAGAGGCTGAGGATCCACGATCCGTAGACGCCGTGGTCACCCTCGACCTTGTCGTTGATGAAGTAGGTCCCGAGCGGCGTCGGGGCCGCTTCTCGTCCGATCACCGCTTCGGTCGACGCGATCAGGTCCTCGCCCTCGAACACCTCGACCGAGAACTCCGACAGGTCGACCAGGGCGCGATAGCGGTGGCTGTCGAAGGTGAACCCCTCGGTGTTGATCCAGGCCTCGGAGCCGTTCGGTCGCACGGGGATCTGGACCTTGACCCACTCGTCGCCTTCGTCGCCCTCGGTGACCATCAGCGTCAGCTCGGTTCCGAACCAGGTCGGGTTGATGACCGGCAGGTCGTACAGGACCCGGTCCCCTCCCGGAGCGTCGTAGAGGTCGATCTCGCGGAAGGCCGGATCGGCCTCGATCACGGTGCCGACGTCGGCGTCGGCGGTGACGGTCAGAACCTCGTACGGGTCGACCGGCTCTTCGGGCTCCTCCGCCACCTCCGCGACGGCCTCGGCGACCGGTGCCGGGGCCTCGTCGACCTCGTCGACCGGCTCGGTGACGAAGACCGGGGGCGGGACGGCCCGTTCCACCGGCGGCGGGTCGTCCGACCCGCCGCACGCGGCGGCAACGAGGGCCAGCGACGCGGCGACGGCTGCCAGCCGTCCGACTCTGGGGTTGAGCGCCATCGGCCACCAGTGTGCTCGGATATCGACCGGTTTGCCCACCATGGGGCGCAAGGACGGGACTACCGTCCCGGCGATGGCCTCCATGCACCCGCTGGCGCCGGGCCTGGCGGCGTGGCTCGCCGACGCGGCTCGGCCGGGCCACGCCAACGCCGGCGTGATCGTCGACGACGACGCCATCACCGTGGTCGACACGCTGACCACGCCGACCCGCGCCGCGGCCCTCGCTGCGGCCCTCGACCCGCTCGAGCTGCCGGTTCGGCGTGTCGTGCTGACCAGCAGCCACACGGAGTTTTCGGGCGGCACGACCGCCTTCCCGCTCGCCGCCGTCTACGGCACCGCCCAGATCAGCTCGCATCTCGACCAACCGCCCAACGTCGAGGGCGTCGGTCGGCTGTACCCCGATCTCGAGCCGGAGCTGCGCGAGCTGGTGACGCGGCCGGTGTCGCACGTCGTGCAGGAGCCGGCGTGGCTGAGCGCGACGGCCATCGCAGTTCCCGTCACCGGCCAGCTGGGCGAGAACCTGGTCGTCCAGGTGCCGGCGACCGGCACCGTGTTCGCCGGCGCCATGTGCTCGTTCGGCGTCACTCCGCTCGCCTTCGACGGCGACCCGCTCGCCTGGGCCGACGCGCTCGACCGGGTGCTCGAGCTGGGCTCGGTGATCGTTCCGGGCCACGGGCCGGTCGGCGGCGAGGACGAGGTCCGGGTCCAGCAGGCCTACCTGCGGGCCTGTGCTGCGGCGGCCGGTGACCCGACCGCGCTGGCGCCCGGCGCCTGGGACGAGTGGCCCGGCCACGACTTCCATGCCGTGAACGTCGAGCGGGCCGCCCGGCTGGCCGCCGGCGACGACACCGTCCCCGCCACCATGCTCGCC
>JBFJYB010000398.1:0-1778 GCA_041622835.1 Acidimicrobiales bacterium
CACGCAGGCGCTGTGGAACGTCGACACCCACATCGAGTTGACGACGCCGCCGACGTGCCGGCCCACCCGGTGCTTCATCTCGTTGGCGGCCTTGTTGGTGAACGTGATCGCGAGGATCGCGAACGGCGACACGTCGTAGTCGCGGATCAGGTGGGCGATGCGGTGGGTGAGCACCCGGGTCTTGCCGCTGCCGGCGCCCGCCACCACCAGCACCGGGCCCTCGACGGCCGCGACCGCCTCCCGCTGGGAGGGGTTGAGACCGGCGAGCAGCTCCAGGTCGGGCACGGTGAGCCGAGTGTACCTGCCGAGTTGCAGGCGTGTGATTCGGTCGCCGAGCGGGCGCCGACCTACAGCAGCGAGCTGAACGTCGCCCGAGCCTCGGTCTCCACCGAGTGCTGGAAGTTGCGGGCCGAGTCGGCGACGGCTGCGATCGACGAGGTGATGGTGCGCAGCGTGCGCATCGCCGACTCGTCGAACACGCCCGGTCGATGCGACCCGAGCGCCAGGAGGCCGACCAGCTGACCGCGGCTCTGCAGCGGGAGGGTGCGGAACGACTGCCAGCCGCGGGGCGGGTCGGTGTCGCCGCCGACGTCGTTGAGGCGGTGCAGCTCGAGTGAGCCGGCCGGGATCTCCTTGTTCATCCGCTCCGACAGGTGCTGCGCGCAGAGGTCGGTGAACTCGGCGAGGTCGGTGAAGTCGAGCTGGTGCCCGACGTGGAGGTCGATGAGCTTCTCCTCGGGGAACACGATGGCGCCGGCGTCGAAGGCGACGAGCCGCTGCAGCGAGCTGAGCATCCGGTCGACCGTGCCGTCGAGCCCCACCGGCTCCACCGCCACCGACATGATCTCGTTGACGACGGTGGCCTCGAACAGCTTGCGGTCGAGCACCTCGCAGACTCGGGTCAGCACGTCGGCATCGCCGTCCATCGGCGGTGCTTCGAGCCGCACCCCGGACAGGTCGCGCAGCGCCGTGCGGGCGAGGGCCGAGCGGATCGAGGTGAGCAGGTCGTCACCCAGCGCGTCCTTGGTCAGGTAGCCGTCGGCCCCGGATTTGGCACCCCAGTAGCGGTCCTCGGCTGAGGTCCGGACGGTGAGGATCAGCACCGGCGTGCGGGCCGCCACCGGGTCCTCCTTGATGATCCGGCAGACCACGTAGCCGCTCAGCTTGGGCATCTGGACGTCGAGCAGCACCAGGTCGGGGCGCTCGGTGTAGAACTGGGTGATGCCTTCGACGCCGTCCTCGGCGGTCACGACGTCGTAGCCCTCGGGCTCGAGGAGCTTGCGGACGGCCATCCGGAGGACGGGACTGTCGTCGGCGATGAGGATCTTCACGCGGACTCCCCGAACCGGCCGTTCCGGGCCCGCACCAGCGAGCGCAGGCTGGCAGCCAGCGCGCCCTCCCGGAAGTCGGCCTTGTCGAAGTAGGTGTCGACGCCGGCGTCCTGCGCCCGCATCTGGTCGGCCTCGGTCGCCACGCCCGACAGCATGATCACCGGCAGCGAGCCGAACTTGGCCCGGACCCGCTGGACCAGCTCGACACCGTCGGAGCCGGGCATCGAGAAGTCGACGACCAGGGCGTCGACCACGGTGTCGTCCAGCACCTCGAACGCCTCGTCCACGCTGCCTGCCACGCAGGTCTCGAAGCCGCTCGACGACAGCGCGGCCGCCACCACCTGGCGGGCGCCCTGCGAGTCGTCGACCACCAGCACCACGGGGCGGGCGTCGACGGTCAGCGGCAGCTCGCGTACGCGCTCGGCCAGGCGGCTGGGATCCACCAGC
>JBFJYB010000399.1:0-1730 GCA_041622835.1 Acidimicrobiales bacterium
GACCCGGCGTGATGACCTCGGTCTGGGCGGCGTCGGCGGTCGGGTCAGGGCTCGAGTCCGAGGCCAGCTCCCCGGTGTCGGACCCGCAGGCCGCGAGGATCAGCGCTCCCACGGTCAGGCCGGCGAGCAGGTGTGCCCTCCGCGCCGTTGGGCGGGGTGAGTGTCGGCGTGTGTCGATCATGGGGCCTTCCCCTCGAGCGCGTACTGCGGGCACGTGGCGCGGTAGTCGGTGTCGGCCGGCCCGTACACGGCCCACTCGGCGCGGGTCATGTTGCGACCGGCTGCCCGGCAGGCGAGCTCGGTCCAGGACGCGTCGTCGAGGTTCCAGAGCAGGGCCTTGCCGTCGAGCGCGGTGACGAGCCGCAGGAGGGTGCCGTCGGCGACCCCGTAGGGGATCCCGCCGGCGTGGCTCGGGAACGTCTTTCCGAGCTGGAGACCTGACTCGACATGCCAGACGCGGGCCTGGGCGTCGCTGCCGGAGAACATCCAGCGACCGTCGGTGGTGAACGTCGGTGGCGGAGCCGCCATCGCGGTCGCGAGGTCCGCGTCCTGCAGCTCACGGACCAGCTCGAGGGTCCTCGCATCGAGCATCCACACGCCGCCCTCCCCTCCCACCACGACGATCTGCTCGTCGTCGGGAGTGAAGGCCGCGCTGAACACGCCGCCGGGCATGGCCGGGATGTCGAGCTCGGTGCCGGAGGCGAGGTCGATCAGCAGTCCCGAGGTCGGGACGTACTCGAACGCCGGCGGCTGCTGCTCGACGAAGGTGACCACCACTCGGGCTGCGGTCGAGTCGAAGTCGGCGGCCCGGGCTGCAAGGGGGCCCTCGTAGAGAACCGAGCTCGATCGGAGGTCTTCGATGCGGGTTCCGCCCGTGTCCGAGACTCTGACCACCAGCGACCCGTCGTCGCTCCATGCCGGTGCGAACGATCCCCACACGCTCGCGATGTACTCACCGGAGTCGTAATCGTAGGCGTTGGCCATCGTCACGAAGTCGGACCTCCAGACCAGTATGTTCCGGTCGTGCGCCGCGACGAAAGAGATTGTTGCGGCGGATCCGGCCACCTCGGCGATCTCGACGTTCACGTCGAAGGAGACCCTCGACGGGGGCGTGGTCGACAGGTCGCTGAGGCCGTCGGTGGCGAGACCGGCGGCCAGCGTCTGCCCGTCGCTCGTGATCGATGGGGTGGTCGACAGCCCGATGGGGTACGCGTGGGCCAGCAGGCGGCGACCATCGAGGGCACCCAGCACCACCCCGCCGTCGGAGGCCACCGCGAACCGGGAGCCGCTCGGGTCGACGGCGAGCGCTGTCGTCTGGGTCTGCTGGGTCTCGAACACCAGCGACCCTGCGTCGGGCGGGTCGGCGCGGCCGCCCCGCAGGTCGTCGGCGGTCAGGCGTCGGACGCGGCCGCTGCTCGTGAGTACCAGCGCGCCCCCGTCTCCCGTCTGGGCTGACGCGGTGATCGATCCGGTCGCGTCGCTGCCCAGGGCAGCGGGCGCGATCGACGCCCGCTCGCCGGTCGTCCTCCAGCGAACGACGAAGGTCGGGCCGGCGACCACGACGATGTCGGGGTCGGCCCCGTCGAACCACACGTCGATGGGGCCACGGACGAACTGGTTGAGATCGTCGAAGCCCGAGGCATGGACGATCTCGGGTCCCAGGGCGGCGAGGTCCGTTGCATCCCAGACGCGCACGAACACGCCGCCGGCCGACACCAGCCGTTCGCCGA
>JBFJYB010000400.1:0-1710 GCA_041622835.1 Acidimicrobiales bacterium
CTTGTTCATCGTCGTCAAGAGGGGTTCTCCGTGATCGGGCTCATCAGCTTGTTCATCGTCGTCAAGAGGGGTTCTCCGTGATCGGGCTCATCAGCTTGTTCATCGTCGTCATCACGTCGCTGCTCATCACCCGCATCGCCACAGCCATGCTCACGCTCACCGGGCTGTCGCACGAGTCGGCGCGCTTCCAGGCCCGGTCGGCGTTCAGCGGGGTCGGCTTCACCACGGCCGAGTCGGAGTCGGTCGTCAACCACCCGGTGCGCCGCCGCATCATCATGGCGCTGGTCCTGCTGGGCAATGCCGGCGTCGTGACGGTGCTGGTGTCGCTGCTGCTCTCGTTCAGCGGCGTCGACGACTCGACCGATGCGCTCGTCCGCCTCGGCTATCTCGCCGGCGGGCTGCTCGCCCTGTGGATTCTCGCCAGGAGCCGTTTCGCCGACCGGGTCCTGTCGCGGATCATCGAGCGGGCGCTGCGTCGCTTCACCGACCTCGACACCCGCGACTACGTGGGCCTGCTGCGGCTCGCCGACCAGTGGGTGGTCGCCGAGCTCGAGGTCGAGGAGGGCGACTGGCTGTGCGACGTCCCGCTGGCCGACCTCGACCTGCCCGAAGAGGGCATCGTCGTGCTCGGGATCGAGCGACAGGACCATCGCTGGGTGGGGGCACCGTCGGGGCAGACGGTCATCCACGCCGGTGACGTGGCGGTGCTCTACGGCACCCAGGCCGCCATCGACCGGCTCGACCACCGCCACGACGACGCAGCCGGCGAGATCGACCGGCTGACCTCGCAGGTCGAGTTCACCGAGCAGTACCTCGAACAGCAACAGCTCGAGCGGGTCAGCGAAGGCGAAGAGGACACCGAGCAGCGCCGTCGCGAGCCCACGGTGCTGGTCGGCGAGAACGAGGACGAGCCCCAGCCCTGACGGGGACGGTGCGGGAGTCGGCGCGGTTTCGTGGGAGGCTCGGGGCCGTGCGTGTGCTCGTCACCGGCGCGACCGGCTTCATCGGGCTGGAGGTCGTGCGTCGGCTCGCGTCCTTGGACCTACGGCCTCGGGTCATGGTGCGACGCATCACCCGCGCACCGCTGCTCGGACGCCTCGACGTCGAGCCGATACACGGCGACCTGCTGTCCGACGACGCCCTGCGGCGAGCGGTCGACGGCATCGACGTCGTCATCCACCTCGGCGGGCGGGCCACCTTCGAGTCCTACGACCGCCTGCGCCCCACGCTGGTGGACGGGACGGCCCGGCTCGCCCACTGGGCCGCCGAGGCCGGCGTCGGCCACATCGTCTTCGGGTCGAGCCTGTTCGTGCACGACGGCTCCGGGCCGATCGGCGACGAGACCTCGCCCGACCCGGTGCTCGCCTACGGCCAGGTCAAGCTGGCGGCCGAGACCGCCCTCGCCGAGGTGGCAGCCGCCGGTGGCCCCACCGTCGCGTCGATCCGACTCCCCCACGTCTACGGGCCCCAAAGCGTCCTCTTCGGCCTGATCCGACGCCGGGTGGTCGTCTTCCCCGGCCGAGGCGACAACCCGTTCGCCCAGCTGCACGTCGACGACGCGGCCCGCCTCCTGGTCGAGGCCGGGCTCCGGCGCTGGAGCGGCACCGCGCCGGTGGCCGACGACCACACGGTCACCTGGAACGAGTTCTTCGACGTGCTGTGCGCCCATGCGCCGCGAACCCGCGTCGTGCGGGTGCCGGCACGGCTCGC